>SHVG01000046.1 GCA_009691145.1 Candidatus Planktophila sp.
GTGATTGATCTTGGAATCGCAAATGAGATTACAAATAAAGCAGAGATTCAAGTAAAGCTAGATGAAATGATTACGCGTGAGGCAGCGGCTAAAGTGAAATTGGCTGCAGCACTTCTTCTGCCGGTACCGACAGATGCGACAGCAGCAGCTCAGTTAGCCACGGCAAAGACGGCTCTCAGAACTGCCGTTGGTTCGTGGACATCGGCAGCGCGTGCATACACAAGTAAAATTAATACTATAACCGCCACAATTCGCAAGCTCGAAGCATCAAAAGCTGTTGCAGCAAGCAAGCCACTTGAACTTGCCTCTAGCATTGCAGATTCTAAATCGACTGCCTTATTGATTTGTACTAAAGGCTTATAGATAACTCGAATATCACTACGGATAAGCCCCGCTACCAAGACAGGTGACGGGGCTTTCCCTATTTAATTCTTGCGCCTATGTGCCTAGGTTGAGTAAATGCGCACGAGGCTACTTCTCTTCCTCGCTCCCGTGCTTCTGGTAATGCATCTGCTCTTAAATCTTGTCCCATCCATGAAAGGTATGTGGAGCGAGCTCTATCTCTATAACGCGATTGCACTGACTGCAATAGCAGTTGTTATGAACGCCCCGCGAGTCAACGACCGCTTTGCCCAGCCACTTATTGCAGCAGCATTCGGCTTATGGCTAAGTGGCTCTCTTATCTCAAGTATCTCCTCCTACTTTCTTCTAAGTGCACCCACACAACTGCTCTCTAACATCGCATACCTACTCTTCTATCCCTTGGCCATAGTTGCCCTGCCACGCTTGCTATCTCCTAGCCGTAAGTTCTCAACTCTTGAGATCTTTGATGCATCTATCGTCGGTCTAGGTCTAACTACCTTAGGTACTACATTTTTCCTTAAGCCTGTATTACCGCACTTTAATGGCGATCTTGTCCAAACATTCTTTGCAATCATCTATCCTATAGCGGATTTGATTGTGATCTCACTGACTTTAGCCACGACTTTGGCACAGGGCCCATCTAAGCGCGGGTTAGTTCTTGCAACTGGTGTTCTAACCTTTTCTATAACTGATTTCCTCTATCTTGGAATGCATATCAATAATACTTATACCTTTGGATCCCTCATCGACGATGGTTGGCTTTTGGGACTTCTCATCATCGCGCTAAGTTTTCACTGCACGGGCTCTGACTCACTCGATGATAAGAGTACTAATCCGATTTTGATCACACTCTCTGTTTTCTTGAGTGCAACCCTCTTAGCCCTCATCGCACTTCGACCCGGTTATTTCCCAAACTTTGTCTTGATCCCTGCAATCGCAACCCTGCTCTTAGCCTTCATTCGCATGACGATCGCACTCAAAGCGGCAAAAAATATTGGCCATGAACGTATTTTGGCGCGCACAGATGAGTTAACTGGTCTACCAAATCGCCGCACATTGATTTCTGAGATTGAGAGTTTCATGGGTAAAGATGGTTCACTCATGCTCTTAGATCTCGATGGTTTTAAGCCCGTAAATGACTCACATGGTCATGCCGCTGGAGATAAAGTTCTACAGCAAGTTGCCCTGCGCTTTAGTCGAGCCCTGCCTCATGGGGCACTACTTGCCCGCTTAGGTGGAGATGAGTTTGGGGTTTTATATGAGGGAAGTTACGAATCAGCGATGGATCTTGCACTAGCCCTGCGTGCAACGCTGAGTTATCCATTTACTATTGAGAACCACCATATTCAAATAGGTGTCAGTATCGGCCTGGCTGCCAATAATGGGGCGCCTGATTTACTGCGCCGAGCCGATGATGCGATGTATCGAGCTAAGCGCGAGGGTCTTGGGGTTTGTCGGCTTTAATCTCTTTCAATCGCGCTAATGATTCAAGGCGCTCAAGTGCATGATCCACTATTCGCTCTGGATAGCCCTTGCTGTAACCATTGAGATAGAGCCACGGTTCGTGAATCTCTGCAGCAGATAAGTGGGCAAGTTCTGGCACATACTTACGGATGTAATCACCGTTGGAATCAAAGCGCTTGCCCTGTTCAATCGGGTTAAAGACTCGATAGTACGGCGATGCATCGGTCCCACTGCCAGCTGTCCACTGCCAGCCATGAGCGTTAGATGCAACATCAAAATCAACTAGGTGCTGGGCAAAGAATCTCTCACCTAACTGCCACTCTAAATGTAGATCCTTGACGAGAAATGATGCAACAACCATTCGTGTTCGATTGTGCATCCAGCCCTCATGTACTAACTGGCGCATCGCAGCATCTACAAAGGGATAGCCGGTCGTGCCCTCACACCAGGCGCTAAATTGAGCACCCGGCTTGTCATATCGCATCTCGGCAAAGCGGGGTGCGTAATACTCCCGATCGGTCATTGGGTTATTAAAAAGAACATCGGCATAAAACTCGCGCCATGCAATCTCTTTTCTAAAAGTATCGTGGGCCTTATCTTCTCCGAGTCCTTTTAATAAAGTCCTAGGGTGAATCTCACCAAACTTTAGATATGAACTCATCTTTGAGGTTCCATCTATACCTGCAAAATTTCGATTCTCATCGTAGGAGTTAAGACCACTCTTGGTAAAGATCTTGAATCGAGATAGAGCCGCTTGCTCTCCTGCCTCAATGACCTCAACACCTTTTGGCAGAGGAAAATCTGGAAAATTACGATACTCAGAAGTTGGTTCAACCAAGTTCAAACTCTTTGGTGTGATAGCTGGTGCTCGCCAACCATGTGTGCGCCATGCTCTATAAAAAGGTGTGTAGACCCTGTATGGAGTTCCGTCGCTAGGTTTTACAACTCGTCCTGGTGTAACTGCATAAGGGCTTCCGGTGCGAATTAATGTAATGCCAGCAGCTTCGACTCGAGCATCACGGGCTGCGCCATAGCGCTCATACTCTGCAGAGATGTGGACCTCTGCAACCTCGTACTTCTTAATAAGTGCCGATAAAACTTCTACCTGATCACCTTCGATTATGTGCAGGCGATTACCAAGTGACTCGTCAAGCTTTCTTAGAGATTGGCCCATATATGCCAAGAGTTTTTCACCAGCCTCTGCAATCTGGGCTTTATCGAGAATAAAAAGTGGAATCACTTGTTCTGATGATTCAATTGCAGCTAATAGTGCAGGGTGGTCATTGATTCGTAGATCTCGACGAAACCACATGATCGATACTTGTGCCTTGGACATGGCTAAATCCAAGCACTCTTTTGGCCCTACTGCAGTCCCTTATTTATGGAGCTGTTCGACCGTTGAATCCCAGCCAGTCACTGATTCGGGAGAGCGAGGAGCTTTGCCGATATAGCGCGCAGATGGGCGGATTAATCTGCCCGTGCGCTTTTCTTCAAGAATATGTGCAGACCATCCGGCGGTGCGGGCGGCGGTAAACATCGATGTAAATAAATGTGATGGAACTTGGGCAAAGTCCAAAATAATCGCTGCCCAGAACTCAACGTTTGTTTCAAGAACGCGATCTGGTTGTCGTTCGCGAAGCTCTTTTAGAGCTGCTTGCTCTAGAGCCTCAGCAATTGCATAGCGCGGGGCGTTTAACTCTTTTGCGGTCCGACGCAAAGTACGTGCGCGTGGATCTTCAGCGCGATAGACGCGGTGACCAAAGCCCATTAGACGCTCTTTGCGATCAAGTAGGCCTTTTACATAAGCAGTTGCATCGCCGGTCTTTTCAACTTCATCGATCATGTGCAGTACGCGCGAAGGTGCACCACCATGTAACGGCCCAGACATCGCGCCGATTGCACCAGAAATCGCAGCGGCAACATCGGCACCAGTTGAAGCAATAACGCGCGCAGTAAATGTTGATGCGTTCATTCCATGTTCAGCGGCAGATACAAAGTATGCATCGATTGCGCGCACGTGTAGTGGATCTGGCTCTCCACGCCAACGAATCATCATTCGCTCTACAACAGTATGTGCCTTATCGATTTCAGACTCTGGAACTGGAGGTGCACTCACTCCACGTGCAGCTTGAGCTAAGTAAGAAAGCACCATTACAGATGTACGGGCGAGATTACTACGCGCCTCAACTTCATCGATATCTAATAGAGGTTTAAATCCCCATGCTGGTGCCAACATCGAGATCGCGGCCTGAACATCTACGCGAACATCACCTGAGTGAACCGGCAAAGGAAATTTTTCAGCATTTGGCAGGCCTGGATTGAACTCGTCATCGACTAATAATCCCCACACGTTTCCAAATGAGATGCGGCCAACAAGATCTTCGATATCGACACCACGGTAGCGAAGTGAACTTCCCTCTTTATCTGGCTCTGCGATCTGGGATTCAAAGGCGATGACACCCTCAAGACCAGCCTTGAAATCCTCTGACACGTTCGGCTCCTTTATATCGGCTCTGCAGGGGCTAATTCTGCACCTAAACAGGGGGTGCTAAACACCATCCCAGTACGAGGATGCACTCACAGCCAAAGTGAGGTTCGATACATCCATGAGTGAGAAGAGTTTTAATCGCGATGAAATCAGGGCGATGCGCCGCTCATATGGCCAGGACGGCATCGGTGAATTAGATGCCGATCCTATTAAGGCATTTGCAGAGTGGCTAGGCCAGGCCCATGAAAATCCAATCATCGTCGAGGCCAACGCCATGGTGCTCTCAACTATTGACTCTGATTTAGCGATTACAACTCGCACGGTACTGCTCAAAGATATTTCGCACGGTGGCTTTACATTCTTTACTAATTACTCATCGCGCAAAGCTCACTCGATCGAGATGAACGCACAGGTCAGTCTTTTGTTCCCGTGGTATGCCATGGAGCGACAGGTTTCAATTAGCGGAGTTACTGAAAAAGTCAGTGGTGAAGAATCACAGAGCTATTTTGCAACGCGTCCATGGTCATCTCAAATCGGTGCGTGGGCCAGTCATCAATCAGCACCTCTTGCATCACGTGAAGAGTTAGAACAGAGATTTCAAGGCGCAGCCGAAAAGTGGCCCGAGGGAAGTGTTGTTCCATGCCCTCCACATTGGGGTGGTTATCGCGTTACTCCTCTTGCTATTGAATTCTGGCAGGGGAGGTATTCACGGTTGCATGATCGATTACGGTATGAGCGGGCTAACACTGCTGCTGATTGGGTCATAGGTCGCTACTACCCTTAAACTCACCCAATGAGTGCAGAGATAATCATTCCGGCAAGTATCAAGCCTCTCGATGGACGTTTTGGCTGTGGGCCATCAAAGATTCGCCCTCAAGCATTAGCTGCCCTATCTAGTGCAGATTTGATTCTCGGTACATCGCATCGACAAAAGCCTGTTAAGAACGTTGTTAAGCGCGTTCGCGATGGCCTGCATACTCTCTTTAATCTGCCTGACGGCTATGAAGTAATTCTTGGCAACGGAGGATCTACCGCTTTTTGGGATATTGCAACGCTGGGATTAATTCAGGAACGCTCACAACATTTAGTCTTTGGTGAGTTCTCATCCAAATTTGCATCAGCTGCCAAGGAGGCGCCATTTCTAGGCGAACCAACGGTCATCAAATCTGAGCCTGGAACGCATCCATTCTCAGTGGCAGAAGCAGGAATCGATGTATACGCACTCACCCATAATGAAACGAGTACTGGCGTATCAATGCCAATCCTTCGCCCTGCTGGCACAGATGGCGCACTCGTCGTTGTGGATGCAACGAGTGCAGCTGGAGGCTTATTAGTTGATCCAAAAGAGTTTGATACTTACTACTTTGCCCCTCAAAAATCATTTGCATCCGATGGTGGGCTCTGGATCGCCATCATGAGTCCGGCTGCAATCGCCCGAGTAGAGGCGATTAAAGCCAGTGGTCGCTGGATCCCAGCCTTCTTTGATTTAACTATCGCAGTTGAAAACTCACGTCTTGATCAAACATACAACACTCCCGCCGTTACAACTTTGATGTTGTTAGCAGAACAGATTGAGTGGATGAATGCAGGTGGGGGACTTTCATTTGCTGCAGGCCGAAGCGCACAATCATCAAGCATCTTGTACTCATGGGCCGATAAAACTGAGTACACAACTCCCTTTGTTGTAGAGCCTGCGATGCGATCTAACGTTGTCGGCACCATTAATTTCGATGATTCAATTGATGCTACAAAAATTGCAACAGCCTTGCGCGCCAATGGAATTGTTGATACCGAGCCATATCGCAAATTAGGTAAGAACCAACTGCGTATAGGAATGTTCCCAGCAGTTGACCCAGGCGATGTTGAAGCCCTCACCGCGTGTATTGAGCACGTTGTAGCTGCCCTTTAATAGATGCCTAACACATTTCACCGTGGCCGTTTTTTTTGGATTGTTGCCACGCAAACCGCCATTGTTAACTTCTACCTTGGTGGCTTTGGACCAGCACAGTCACTGCTTCGCGCAGATCAAGGAACTTCACTAACGATTGCAGGCCTTCATGGCACGGCGATGGGAGTTGCAGCGATCGCAGCCGGCTATGCATTCCCACATTTCGCTCATAGATTTGGCAGAACTCGTTCGGGTTGGATAGGTCTAAGTATTTTTAGCACCGGTTTGATTATCTTTGTTATCTCTCCTCCCATCTTTTTGACTCTGCCAGCTACGTTTATAACGGGCTTTGGCACTTCGATTGTCATCAATGCAATGCTGGCATCTATGAACCACCACTATGGCAAGGCCGCTGAGTTTGCTATTCCAAAGGCAAATGGAGTTTCTTCAGTTGGCTTTGTTCTCGGTACGGGCCTCATTGGCACAATAGCTATTATCTTTCCAAGCCTTTGGCGCGTGGGTTTACTTCTCGCTATTCCCGTCGCAATTGCAGTCTTTGTTCTAGGTCGGGATAAAGAGAGCGAAGATCATGTTCCTGATGCAGTTGGGCGTCAGAGTGGAAAGCTCTCCGGAGTTTTCTGGATTTCATGGATTGGTTTCGTTGCATGTATTTCAAGCGAGTTTGCCGTTTCATTCTGGGCAGCAGCATTGCTTAAGGATCGTGTGGGTTCAAATGCTGCAATTTCAACGGCTGCAGTCGCAGCTATTGGTTTCGGAATGATTCTTGGACGTTGGTATGGTCCAAACATATTAAGGCGGCTAACCCTTGATGGGCAATTACTTGTTGCTATCTCTATTCAATTTCTCGGTTTTGTTGCCTTTTGGTTCTCACACTCAATGACCATCAGTCTAATTTCACTATTTACCATTGGTCTGGGTGTCTCAACACAGTTCGCACTAGCAGCTATTCGTCTGATTTCCTTTAGCGACGGACGACCAGACCTTGCAATCGGCAGAACTTCATTTGCTGCAGGTGTTGCAATAGCGGTAGCACCGTTTTTACTTGGAGTGCTTGGTGACAGCTTTGGAATCTCACGGGCGTACATCATGGTCCCTGTTTTAATTGCTATCTCCTTTGTTATAGTTAAGTTCATTCCTTCTAACCCGGTGCAGGCATAATTGATGAATTATAAAACTCGCAGAATTGTGACTTTAGTAGTGCTCTTTGGCTTAATTATTTTGAGCGCTATTAGCGCTCTTTAATACCGCTGCTACGCTGATATCGGCCGGCGTAGTCACTTTATTTCGGTACTTAATCCATACAAATAAGGATGCGCTAAGGGATATGCCTCCACACAGCGCAATCGTCGGTCTAATGCCAATGTAATCAGTTGCTAATCCAATCAACGGCGAACCAAAAGGTGTGCCGCCCATAAAGATAAGTAGGTACAAGCCCATCACGCGGCCACGTATCACTTGATCGGTACTTGTCTGAACGATTGAATTAGCTGAGACCAAAGTTACCAACGCAGTGACACCGCATATAGGCAGCCACACAATATAGGTTGTGTAATTTGGAAGCACAGAGAGCACCATGATGGAGATTGAAAATAGCATTCCCCCGATTATGACAAAGCGTGTGGTTCTAAAGCGCTCAAGCCGGGCAGAGCCAATCGCGCCAGTTAATGATCCGACGGCGATAAAAGTCCCCATGAGGCCAAAACTCGCTGGTCCCAAGCCGAACTCTTGCGTGGCCATAAGGGCATTAAAAATCTGAAAGTTAAGACCAAATGTTGCTAGAGCAAAGACCATAATCATTACTACATAGATATCAGGGCGCGCCTTTGCATAAGCAATACCCTCTCGAATATTGCCCAGACTCTTCTCTTGATTCTGGTGAAATAACCT
>SHVG01000047.1 GCA_009691145.1 Candidatus Planktophila sp.
CCTTCCGGGGCGGATTGAAGTTTGGAATAATATCCACCCTCTCCTTCAAGAGGAGCTAAATCAAAAGCATCAATTATCTCTTGGGCAGTTTTGTCATCAAGGCTCATCGAATCGAGTCCAGTGCGCTTGCTCGATCTAAAATACGTCGCCTCAACTCACCTGGGTCAATCTTTGTGAGCCGATGCGTTGTGACAACTCTTTCCCCCGATACCCACACATCGCTGACATCAGAGCGACCCGCAGCAAACACTAGAAGAGCTAATACGTTGTGAATTGGCGTCAAGTGCAATGCGTTAAGACTTATTGCAATGAGATCTGCTTCTTTCCCAATCTCAATGCTTCCCACAACTTCGGAAAGCCCGATCGCTCTGGCGCCTTCAATGGTTGCCGCTCTTATTATCATGGAAAGATCGAGGTCTTTTGGCTTGTGAGTAAATGTGAAGAGTTGAGCAGTTAGACGTAATACCGACCACATATCCAAGTCATTACTAGAAGAACAACTATCAGTGCCGAGGCCAACAGCAATTCCAGCCTCTTGATAAGCCTGAATATTTGCGATCCCATTTCCAAGTTTTAAATTACTCCCTGGACAATGCGCCACACTTGCTCCATGTTTTGCGGTAGTACGCACATCTTGCTCGCTGAGGTACACACCATGACCATAGGTAGTTGGAACATCCAAGATTCCTGCATCAAGAATTACCTGAGTAGGTGTTCGCCCATGCGTTTTGAGTGACATGGAGTTCTCTGCTTCTGTTTCAGAAAGGTGAAGATGAATTCGAGCGCCAAACTCTTTTGCTAATTCTGCGACCTCCTTAAGATGAGCTTCAGAATCGGTGTAGACGCTATGAGGCATTAAAAATAGCGGAGTCCACGGACCGCCTAGAGCTTTATGTAGGGCTGGCCAACTCCTAGCAAATGCGATTCGATCATCCCACTCCATACCATCAAGTCCGGGAAAGTCGAAGAAAATTGGCCCAGTGACATGGCGCAATCCAACGCCGATGGCGGCTTGATGGGTGACTTCAGGGTGCAAGTACATATCTAGCACTGTTGTAGTGCCAGAGAGAAGTGCCTCTCCTGCGCCGAGTTCAGTTCCTAATGCGCAGGTTGGAGCATCCATGATTGCCCCTTCAGCTGCCCATACAAGCTCTAGAAAGCCATCTAAATTAACCCCCTCAGCCCAGCCTCGGAGAAGGGCCATTGCTAAATGGGCGTGAGTATTTACTAAGCCAGGCATTACTAAATGCTCCTTTGCATCAAAGTGTTCATACTCGGAGCCAGTAGGAATCTGCGGCGGGTTAATCTGCGAAATAAGGCCGTTGCGAATAACTATCGTCGCGCCTTCGAGTATCTGATTCTTCTCATCGACGCAGACGACATATTGTGCATTGTGAATAATGTAATTGTTCATGGGCTATAAATTCTTAATCGCACCATCAAGAATTGCAATAACCTTAGAGCTCGCAGTTTTCAAGCAGGCGGTAATCTCTTCCATCGTTATGGGTGCATCGCTGACTCCTGCCGCGGGATTAACGACAAGAGCGATCGATGCATAGCGAAGACCTGCCTCCTTCGCGAGTGTTACTTCTGGGCAGCCTGTCATGCCAACAACTGTTGCGCCAGCAAGAGCAGCCAGACGAATCTCAGCGGGTGATTCAAATCTAGGTCCATTAAATCCTGCATAAACTCCACTTTCGCGTAGCGGAATTCCTGCAGCTCGCGCAGAGTCAAGAAGCGCTTGACGAATCTCTTTATCGTAGGCACCAACTACGTCTACATGTTGAACTCCACCGGGTTGGATGCCATCAAAAAAAGTAGACTCTCGCCCAGAAGTGAAATCAACAAAATCATCTACTAAGGAGAGTTGGCCAGCGGCCAAAGTTGGGTCAATGCCTCCGACAACATTAATGGCAATTACTTTTTCAATCCCAAGGTTTTTCAACGCCATAATGTTTGCGCGATAATTGACCTTGCTCGGTGGCACACTGTGATCAACTCCATGACGTGTCACAAATTCAATGGGCACGCCGTTCCATGTGCCAGTTGTTATCAGTGCGTCGCCATAAGCGGTCGAGATTAGGCGAGGTGATGCACCACTCAAAGCAGGCAGTGAGTAAAAACCTGTTCCTGCAATTATTCCTACTTTATCCATTTATATACCTTAACGTTTCTATCTCGTACTTTATGGCTACCCGGATTCCAAAAGATCTATGCCAGCGAGTGCACAAGTTCGGTCATTCGTCTTGCATTTTCAGAGAGAGTTCCGCGCGAAAGCGCTCCCCCAATCAGAAGGGCTGTATCACGGCCATACATGGAAATAATCTCTGGAATACGTTCAATCGTCATGCCGCCAGCTGGGGCGATCCATATTTTCTTCATATCTCCTAGTGGAGATTGAGTCTTCTCTTGGATCTGCATGCACTGCTCAAGGGTGAACGAGAATCGACCGCCAGTATTAGGAAATATTGAAATATCGGCTCCTGCTAGACGCATCAAAGTGCCGAAAAGCACTCCATGGGTTATCCCAGATTGTGGCGAGGTTACAAATGAGCCAAGAAGTGATGGGTGGGCTTGAATTGGAAGGGCAAGCTGATCATCCTCAGCCAATACTCTCATTGAATCAAAGCCTGTAATTCCTGGTAGGACAAGGAGAGCGCCAGCGCCAACTTCTTTTGCCGTATAGGCGGCATCGCGGATTCGGTCAAATGGCAAATTCAAACTTGGCGTGTACATACATGTACCGCCCGTGTGAGCATTCGCCTGCGCGACTGCAGAGGAGACAACACGAACTCGCTCCTCCCACATCGACCACGGTTGATTCGCCAAACTGTGGTCATCTTTGATCATGTCAAACCCACTGATAGCAAGGATGCGCGCCATTTCGGCAAGAGTTTTAGAGTCTGAACCCATTGGTTTAAGTGCCGTTGTCAACAATGGCCTCGTAGGTGCATTAAAAATTGTGCGCAACCCTTCGATTCCAAAACGAGGACCTTTGAAGAGAGCAACGATTTCATGTGGCAGATTGATATCAATAATTTTCAGAGAAGGGAAAAGGGAGGCGTTGCCCCATAAGACATTGAGCAGCTGAGTAAGTTCGCCGCCAACAACATCTGGATTAAACGAGATTGTTATTCGATGTCGATTATCTTGTTCGGAAACAATCTCTTCAATCTTTCCAACAATACTTTCCTGTATCCATGTTTGGGCTAATTCGTAGGGAAATTCGATTGTCTGTTCAACGCGTATGGCATCGGCAACTTCCTGCGGAGAGTTCCCGTGGTACAGGTAGGTCACCAAAATGGGAGCTGTCACAGCGCTTCAACTTTTGCGTTGCTATGAACACTAACCAAACGTTGCTCGTTAAGTTCATCCTCGTCAATATTGAGTGAACGACCAATCGCCTTCTCAATTCGCTTTATGAGAGCGGCGGCATCCAATTCATATTCAGACATCAAGTATTTCTGAGATGCCCCGTGGGCATAGGTGTCCTTTAAACCGATTCGCTGAAGCGTGGCCTGTACACCGTTCTCGGCCATAACCTCTGCAACCGCACTCCCCAACCCACCAATTATCGAATGGTTCTCCATTGTAATTACTCCGTGTTTAGCACTCTTTAGAGCCTCGGCAATTTGAGGGTCCGTGAATGGCTTCAAGGTCGAAACATGAAGATGAAAAATAGATACGCCCCGCTCTTGCAAAAGCGGAATTGCACGAAGGGCTTCCTCTGTTGCGATACCAGAAGTAATTAAGGTGATATCACTTCCCCTAGAAAGAACTCGGGCAGTGTTGAATACGAACGGTTCATCAATCGGGAAAATTCTGCTAACTTCTCCACGAAGCATTCTGATATAGACGGGTCCATCCACGGCGTGGGCAATATCTAAGACACTCATGGCTTCAGTTGCATCGCCTACTTCAAAGATTGTCATATTAGGAATCGTTCGCAAGATTGCAATATCTTCGATTGCTTGATGTGTTACTCCACCGGGGGTCATGATGCCCGGCAGAAAACCAACTAATCTCACTTTAAGTGCAGGGTAAGCAACTGACATCTGCAATTGATCCAGAGGTCTGCGATACAAAAATACAGAGAAGGTATGTAACCACGGTTCAAAACCTTCACGAGCAAGCCCTGCCGCCATACCCATCATGTTCTGCTCAGCCATACCCATCGAAAAAAAACGATCTGGATATGTATCGCGCCATTTTCCAACTTCACAAGAGTTTGTTAAATCGGCCGAAAGGACCAATACCTCCGGTTTATCTTTTGCCCAATCGATAAAATTCTGTTGATGCGGCCGCGCGACTATCTCATAACTCATTTTGTCATCTCCTGGTAAACATTCTCATATCTAATTCGTTCCTCTGCGCTTGTAAAGCGTAAATAGTGAAGAACTGGAGCGCGCTCTGCCAATATTGGCAGAGAGCGAACTGGGTCCGTGTAGCAGAGGATCATGTGTGGTCTTGATGTAACTTGCTCTGCCGCTTTAAGAATTGCAGATATGTCATGTCCATTGACGACACTGACATCCCAACCAAAAGCTTTGATGCGAAGTGATAGTGGTTCAATCGTCATCACCGAATCCATTGGTCCGTCGCACTGCGAACGGTTAACATCAACTATTACTCGAAGATTTGAAAGTCTGTGAAAACTTGCCGCCTGAAGGGCTTCGTAGGTTTGCCCCTCTTGGAATTCTCCATCGCTCATGAATACCCATGTACGTCCGCTCTCGTTACGAATCTTGCGCGCTAAGGCAATACCACTAGCTTGTGAAAGAGCTTGCGCCAATGACCCAGTGGTTGTTTCAAAACCTGGTGAGTGCTCGGCGCCAATCATTTCGACCGTAGAACCATCTCTATTGAAATGCTCTAGGCCATCCTCGCGCAAACGGCCAGTTTCAATGAGGGCTGCATAAATTACAAGTGCGTAGTGAGCGGGGCTTGAAATAAGCCTGTCATAATCTGGGCCTTTCTCGCCGTGAAATTGGACGCCGGTCTTATAGGTGCGTGTGCCGATTTTTGGCACGCCTTCGAAAATAGGCGGATCGATGGGTTCTCCTATGGTGGAAAAGCTCAATATCCCAACATAGAGCGAGGCGAGCAATTCAGCCGATGAACAGGCTTGGCTCATATATCCACCATTATTCGAAAGTGTATGGGCCAGCACCCTGTGACGAATGCCTATTGCTACTCGCTCAATCTCCTTGATTATTTCACTTTCATGCATACTCACAGTGTCTCCCCTTTAGCAATCTCATATGCTTGTATTTCGGTAATAACCGCGCTGATGTACTTCGCTGGAGTAACATCGAAAGCTGGATTAAATGTTCGCGCTCCAATAGGAGAGATTTGGATACCTTTGAAAAAGGTAAGCTCCTCATCTCCACGAATTTCGATGGTGATATCAGCGCCAGTTTCGATACTGCGATCGACCGATGATTCAGGAGCGACGACGAGGAAGGGAATGCCGGCCTCGTGACAGGCAAGTGCGATGCTGAGCGAGCCAATCTTGTTGGCAGAGTCACCATTGCGAGCGATACGATCTGCTCCAATTAAGGCAGCATCGATTCGCCCACTCAAGATGGCCATAGCGGCAGCGCTGTCGGGTTGAATGAGATGCGGAATGCCAGATTTCATTAATTCCCATGCCGTTAAGCGAGCGCCTTGTAGTAGTGGTCGACTCTCATCTGCATAAACCTCCTTTACGAAGCCTCGGGTATGCATCTCGCGAATAACTCCCAAGGCGGTCCCTGTTCCAGTGGTTGCCAATGAGCCCGTGTTGCAGTGAGTCAACAGCGTCAGTGATCGTGCACCCAGTTCACGCACAAGCCAATCGGCTCCGTTATTTCCCATGCCTATGCATGAGCGTAGATCTTCCAAAGCAAGTTCATGCGCACTCGCGAGAATGAAGTCTCTGCCACGCGCAATATCCTTGCGAATCTTCTCCACGGCCCAGGCGAGGTTAACTGCCGTCGGTCTAGCATCACGCAAATCATCAAGGGCTTGCTCAAGTTGAGCGGGTGTCCAGTTTTCCTGGGCGGCCTGATCTAATGCAATCACTACTCCATAGGCTCCTGCTACTCCCAGTACCGGCGCCCCCCT
The DNA here is from genome assembly GCA_009691145.1 of Candidatus Planktophila sp. Lineage (GTDB taxonomy): Bacteria > Actinomycetota > Actinomycetes > Nanopelagicales > Nanopelagicaceae > Planktophila. Next base: position 6,106 of record SHVG01000047.1, read on the forward strand.
GACAACTAATCGCTGGATCGCCGTAATGAGAGCTTGAATCGTCTCGATTGTAATATAGCTCTCTTCAACTGGCAGCAAAGTTTGATCAAGAAGAACTAACTTCTCATTCTTCCAGTCAATAGCCTTGATGGGTGTTGACATTGCTTTCGGACTCCTCAATAGTTGTACTACAACTTAGGAGAGACAATACTTGAGGAAAAAAATTACGTCAATAGGGTTTCAGAAAAATCTTTCTAAAGAGACATCTGGATCCCTCGCTGACCAAGTACGCGATCATCTGCGAAAGAGAATTCTTAATCATGAATGGCAGGCAGGTGCAAAGATTCCTGGCGAATTTGAATTGGCTGCGCAATACAAAGTCGCGCGCGTAACAATTAGAACTGCGTTGCGATCGCTTGAAACTCAAGGATTAATTGATATCCGACATGGGTCAGGGGCCTACATTGCAGACTTTGGTGACTCTGTGCGTGCAGGTTTGCAGGAGTTACGCTCAATTACGCAGACAATTCGCGAAATGGGCCACAAGGCAGAGATGATCACTCGCTCTAGCGAAGTGAGAAAAGCTACCGAAAAGGAGGCTCTTGACCTTCAAATCACTCAGGAGAGTGGAGTTCTGCACATTGAGCGCGCAATCACCGCCGATGGCGAGGTGGTTGCCTTCTCCTATGACACCTTCAATGTTGAAGAGTTAACACCAGCTGTTATTCGCAGAATTTCCACGGGTTCGGCTTTTGCTGCCCTTGATTCAATTAGGAAGCACCCGGTCAGGGCTCGTGCAGAGATTCACGCAATTAGTTCGAAGGAGATTGGCTGGGGCAGAGGTAGGCCTCCCTCTGGTCTCTATCTGTTACTAAGACAAGTTCACTACCTGCGCAATGGAAGCCCTATCGTTACTGGCGATACCTACTTCGTTGAGGGAAAGTTCCAATTTATAATCCATCGAACTATTTAAATCGGTTTGCTATCAGAGCAAAAATGCCGACCCTATGTGATCGGCACTGCTAAGTGGCGGGTGAAGGATTTGAACCTTCGAGGGTATGGGGATTTACAGTCCTCTTACGCGGGCGTTGGCGGGTAGCGGTTGCGCTGCGGCGATAACTGATTTGTGGCACATCACCGATAACGACATATCGGCGCTGGGATCGCGCAGATGGATGAAAGCCATTACTCGGCTGCGCTCATTGAGTTCGCTAATTTCGCCTTCAACCCAGATAGGGCCCAAGCGATCGACATACTCTTTAATCGCTTGCGTGATAACGGCTACCGTTGCTGGGGCATCACTTGAAGTTTCGAACATGGGATGAGCCTAATAGACTCATCCCATGGCTAAGAGAGTTCTGCTTGCTGCGCCTCGCGGATATTGCGCCGGTGTTGATCGCGCCGTTGTCACCGTTGAAAAAGCAC
>SHVG01000048.1 GCA_009691145.1 Candidatus Planktophila sp.
TTGGATTAAACGCTATCGTGGGCATTAACCAAATCCAATTATAACAAACCGAAACATTCTCAGGCGGATTCAGCCTTGTAAAGGAGCCTACCTACGCATTATCCTCAACACATCCCTGTCCCGGGACACAAAGAACAGGAAAGGCAATACATGAAAAACCGTTACCGCGTGATTAGCTTCGCAGCCACAGTTTCAATGGTGGTTGCAGGGCTAGCGGCTGTACCCGCTGCAACAAGTGCAGCAACCGTTCTTACAATTTCGACTGATCTCCCACTTCAAGGCTCTTCATTTGATTCAAATGATTCAACTAACAAGGCTATTGCTTTGTACTTGAAGCAGATCAAATACAAGGCTGGAAAGTACACAGTCAAGCTCAAGATTTACGACAATGCTACAGCCGCTAAGGGTGGCTGGGATGATGCTAAGTGCGCAGCTAACGCGCAGGCACACGTAGCTAACAAGAGCGAAGTTGCCGTTATGGGAACTTATAACTCAGGTTGCGCAAAGATTATTGTTCCAATCCTTAACCAGGCACCTGGTGGAGCGATGACAATGGTCTCTAACGCCAACACAAACCCTGGTCTAACCAAGGTATGGAACCCAGGCGAGCCAGATATTTACTATCCAAAGGGCATCCGTAACTATGCACGTGTTTGCACAACTGATGATATTCAGGGATCTGCAGGTGCACAGTTTGCTAAGTCAATCGGTATCAAGAGTGTTTATGTTTTGAACGACACACAGACCTACGGTCAAGGTGTTGCTCAGGCATTCACAACTGAGGCCAAGAAGATTGGTTTAACAGTTCTCTCAAGCGGCGCATACGGCGAAGGCTGGGATGCAAAGCAGTCATCATACGAAGCTATGTTCACAAAGATCGCTGCATTGAAGCCAGATATGATTTACATCGGCGGAATCTTTGATAACAATGGTGGACAGCTAGTTAAGGATAAGTTCAAAGTCCTTGGTAACAACACTGTTGTAAAGATGATGGCTCCAGATGGATTTACTGGATACCCAGACTTCAATTCAATGCCAGAGGCTGATGGTGCTTACCTGTCATTTGCTGGACTTTCAACTGAACTCCTATTGAAGAATTCACCAAATGGAGCAGGCGCAAAGTTCGTTAAGGCATATAAGGCTGCATACAAGTCGGATCCAATTGGCTCATACCCAATCTACGGCGTGGCAGCGGTCCAGGTTATCTTGGCAGCTCTTGCAAAGTCTGATGGAACTCGTAAGGGCGTTACTAACGCAATCTTCTCGGGTGCTGGAATTACAATCCCAGCAGCGCAATCTGTACTTGGAAAGGCGCTGACAATCAGCACTCTTTCAGGCGACACATTGGCTAAGGACATCACCATTGAAGTAGTCAAGGGTGGTCAAGAGGTAACAGTTCAGGCTTGGACAGTTAAGTAGTCCAAGTAGTTTATTGATCAAAAGTGAAGGAGTGGGATATGTCCCACTCCTTCACTTTTGGTCGTTACCTGCAATACAATGTTTTTCTAACAAGTTCAGAGTCTTAGGAGTAAATGCGTGTCACTATTTATTGGCGGTTATCAAGGCCGACAAATTCGACGACGATACCTCGAGCGAATATTAATCTCCGTTGCAACTTTCGGTATCTTGTACTGGCTCGGAATCAACTTTATTAAGTCTCCCTCTCAGTTTTTTCAAGCCTCAATTATCGGTCTGAGCAACGGCGTGCTGTACGCTCTCATCGCCCTTGGTTACACACTTGTTTATGGAATTATCGAACTCATTAACTTTGCACATGGCGATCTCTTCATGTTGAGCGCCGTTTTCTCTGCCAACTTCATCACGATCTGGTTTCACAAAGAGTCATCTGGCCCAGCGGCCTGGGGAGTCTTTTTTATGTGTCTGGTCTCGGTCATGCTCGCCGCCGCATCGGTTAACATTGGTATCGAAAGATTTGCCTACCGGCGATTACGGCGAGCGCCGAAGTTAGCCCCACTCATCACGGCCGTTGGTGTCTCATTTGTTCTACAGTTCATTGGGCTTCGTTGGAATGGATCTGGACCTAAAACCTGGAACAGTGTTCTGCCCGCTGGAAAACTGAGCTTCTCGGGAATATCTATTCCATATACGACGATGATCTCATTCGCTGTGACGATTCCATTACTACTTTTAATGTCCTGGATAGTTACTCGCACGCGTCAAGGTAAGGCGATGCGCGCTACTGCGCAAGATCAAGATGCGGCTCGATTGATGGGTATAAATGTTGACCGTACAATCTCATTTACCTTCGCTCTGGGCGGTGCACTTGCAGGAGCGGCTGGACTGCTTTTTCAGCAGACACGTGGATTAACAAGTTATAACTTGGGTTACCAGTTAGGACTCATCGCCTTTACTTCGGCCGTTATGGGTGGAATCGGTAACCTTCAAGGTGCAGTCCTTGGTGCTCTCTTGATTGGCCTAATTCAGGGACTCAACGATGGTCTACCTATCGGCCTTGGTCAGCAGTGGTCACAGACGGTCGTCTTCTCAATTCTTATTCTTCTGATGGCCTTTAAACCAACTGGCCTTCTTGGTAAAGCCGTTACGGAAAAGGTGTGATCATGAGATTAACGCGATCAAAAACCCCAAAGCAGGGCGCAAGTCATAAGAAATGGACGATTGGGTTTAGCATCACTGCAATCCTTATCTGGTTCTTCTACGCCTTCGTGATGTACAACCTTCCAGAGGGACCTCAAACGATTTTCCAAAACTGGCTACCTCCAACCACCGTCAATGAAGCTATGGTCTGGGTTATCTGCGCCCTCGGTCTAAATATCGTCGTTGGTTATGCAGGTCTTCTCGATCTTGGCTTTGTAGCCTTCTGGGCAATCGGTGGTTATTCAGCTGGATGGTTTATGTCGACGTTTTTCCGACAGGTAAATATTCATATCTTCTCAGCCTCTGATGCCGCAGATCAACCAGGAATCCACGTCAGCTTCTGGGGCGTTCTAATACTTGGTGGAATCATCTGCGCAGTATTTGGAATCATCATCGGTGCGCCAACACTACGTTTGAAGAGTGACTATCTAGCCCTAGTTACCTTGGGCTTTGGAGAAATCATCCCCCAGGTCTTTACTAACGGCGAAAATATCGGTGGATTTAACATATCAAATGGAACTAAGGGAATCTCTCCGATCGATAACGTAGAGCTTCCTGGAAAGATTCTTGGTCCATTTGATTTTAGTTGGAAGTTTGCGATTTTCGTATTTCTGACTGCGGTAATGGTCTACGTCTCATTGAGACTGCGTAAAGGCCGATTAGGCCGCGCATGGCTTGCAATACGCGAAGATGAGTTAGCTGCCAGCATGATGGGTGTGGCATTGATGCCAACCAAGTTAGCGGCATATGCAGTGGGAGCCTTCAGCGGGGGAGTCGGTGGAGTTGCATTTGCAACCCACGTTAACGGCATCTTTGCCGATCGCTTTAACTTCTCCATCTCTATTATTTTGCTAGCGATGGTTGTACTTGGCGGAATGGGAAATGTTTGGGGAGTTATGGTTGGAGCGCTGTTAATCGCTTGGATTAACTCAACGGGACTTCCAGCATTTGGAGATCTCGTCAACAATACTTTCGGTACCACAATTAACTTTCCCTCATACAACTTCTTACTCTTTGGCGGCGTACTTATTCTCATGATGCTTTATAAGAGAGAAGGAATGATTCCTGAATCTCGACTTAAGGCAATCTTGCATGAGTCCGATGACGAGACCGCTAACTTGGGAGGTACCCACTAATGACTAGCGCACTGCTTGCAAAGGATATAACCGTCAAATTTGGTGGACTTACCGCCGTCAACAATGTCACCTTTGATATTCCTTTGGGAAAAATCGTAAGCTTAATCGGCCCAAATGGCGCCGGTAAGACAACCTACTTCAACGTTCTAACTGGTTTGTACAAGCCAACGAGCGGCAATGTGTTTTTCGGTGATGAAGACATCACGGCGCGACCACCTCATAAAATCGCAGCTGGTGGGATAGCACGAACTTTCCAAAATATTAGACTCTTTGGATTAATGACGGCTGAAGAGAATGTTATGGTCGCAATGCACTCACATATGAAGGCTGGCATCATTGCAACGATTATCGGAACTCCAGCACAACGTCGAGAGGAAAAACAAGCTCGAGAAGATGCGCGCAAGTTGTTAGATTTTGTGGGTATTGGAAAGATGGCAGGGGAGTATGCACGTAATCTCTCTTACGGAGATCAGCGTCGCTTAGAGGTCGCCCGTGCGCTGGCGCTTAAGCCGAAAGTTCTTCTACTTGACGAACCAACTGCAGGTATGAATCCTCAGGAGTCACTAACATTTATCAACTTTGTATACAAACTTCGCGACGAGCAAGATGTTTCGATTCTCTTGATCGAACATGATATGAGCGTTGTTATGTCGGTTTCAGAACGCGTAACAGTTCTTGACCAGGGTGAAAAGATCGCTGAAGGCGCACCGGCAGAGATTAAATCAAACCAACGAGTAATCGAGGCATACCTCGGTAAGGCAAAGGGTGAGAATGCATGAGCGTTCTTCTTGAAGTAAAAGATCTAAAAGTTTCCTATGGATCCATCATGGCCGTTAAGGGCGTTTCGCTTACTGTTAATCAAGGCGAGATCGTTACATTAATCGGCTCTAACGGTGCAGGAAAGTCAACAACACTACGAACAATCTCAGGACTCTTAAAACCAATTTCTGGAAGCATTAACTTTGATGGTAAAGAGATCGCCGGTAAGGCCGGACATGAGATTGTTGCAATGGGTCTGTGCCAATCCCCTGAAGGACGTCGAATATTTCCTCGCATGTCGGTTCGAGAGAACTTAGATCTTGGCGCTTTTTTGCGAAACGATAAAGTCGCCATTGAGGCAGATCGTGAGAAAGTACTAGATTTATTTCCAAGACTTCGCGAGCGTTACGAACAAAAAGGCGCAACAATGTCTGGCGGAGAGCAGCAGATGTTAGCCGTTGCCAGAGCGCTTATGGGAGCACCGAAACTCCTCTTACTCGATGAACCATCAATGGGGTTAGCGCCAGTCTTGGTCGCGATGATTTTTGAAACGATTATTAAGATTCGTGAACAGGGAGTCACGATCCTGCTCATTGAGCAGAACGCCTCGGCCGCTCTAGATGTAGCCGATAGGGCCTACGTGCTTGAGTCTGGAAATATCAAGATGAGTGGCATTGCATCAGATCTTGCCAAAGACGAAGCGGTCACTAAGGCCTACTTAGGGGGGTAGTTCGAAGATAGATATGTAATGACCGCGATCTACTCAATGATCCAGCCGTGCGCGAGGCCTATCTAGGTACTGGGGCGCATAACTAGCCCCGATTTAACCCTATTTCGTAATAGATAAAGTAACTAAACGCTATGATCACGGTTTGCTGGTATGGGTGCTAGTCCCTTACTCTTGAGACTTCCCCATCCCGGGATGGAATAGAATCTAGAGAAAGGCTCTACATGAATAAGAAGATCCAACGCTCCCTCGCCGTTGTTTCTGCAGCTGCGCTACTTTTTGGCGTTTCAGCGGTTACATCAGCGACGGCAGCAGGTAAGACTATTTACTTAGCGTTTCAGGCTCCACTAACTGGACCTAACGCTCTAACAGGTCAGGATGAATTAACGGGTGCAAAGTTTGCGCTCTCTGAATACAACGCCACAAACCCAGCGGTCAAGGTCGAGCTAGTTCTTGCCGATGATCAAGGAGATCCAACAGTTGCAGCTTCAGTTGCACCTGGAATCGCATCTAACAAGGGCATCATTGGACTAATCGGACCTGCTTACTCTGGCGCAACACAGGCATCATTGCCAGCATACAAAGCCGGCGGACTTCCAATGATCTCGCCTTCGGCAACACGCGTTTCATTAACAGATAAGAAGGCCCCAGTAAATGGCTTCCCAATCTTCAAGCGCGTTGTAGCAAACGATAAGTTCCAAGGTCCAGCTCTAGTGCGTTATGCAACTAAGGGCATCACAGCACCAAAGGTTTACCTTGTCGATGATGTCAGCGCATATGGTGCAGGTCTTGCAGATTATGCAAAGAAGACAATTACTGCAGCGATGAACGTTGGCAAAGACTCAGTACCAGTCAACACAAGCGATTACACATCAGTAGTTGCAAAGGTAAAGGCATCAGGAGCCAACGTAGTTATCTACTGTGGTTATGCACCAGATGCAGCAAAGTTTGTTAAGGCACTTCGTGATGGTGGATACACAGGTATCTTTGCATCAGGCGATGGCACTCTCAAGGCTGACTACCCGGTTAACGCTGGTAAAGCCGCCGCTGAAGGTACACGCTTAACTGCCGCAGATGTTCCATTCGAGAATGTAGCAACAGATGCACAGATGGTTGCCTATACTAAGCTAACTGGTATCAAGGTTCCAGGAACTTATGTAACTTCTACCTACAATGCAACAAACGTATTCCTATCATGTATCAAGCAGGGCGTGGTATCACGTCCAGGAATGCAGAACTGCATTACTAATGGTCAATTTAAGGGTATCGCTGGAGACACAATTAAGTTCGATCGATATGGCGACATCATCGGTGGAGCTGCAGTTGGCGCCTTCGTAATCAAAGATGGAAAGATTGTTTACTTAGGCGTTGCTTAAAACCCCTAGTATAAAATAATCGCAGCCACCTCTAGATCTAGAAATATAGATTTAGAGGTGGTTGCGATTACTACGATGAAGTGGATACTATGAATTTCTCAGTTTTAACAACACAGTTTTGGTCGCTCTGCTTACAAGGTCTTGCCCTTGGCTTTATCTATGTATTGATCTCACTTGGTTACACAATGGTATATGGAGTTTTGAGACTTATTAACTTTGCTAACTCAGAAGTTGTAATGGTCGGAACTTTTACCACCGTAATCGCACAGGTGACAATCCTTAAAAATGCCGCGGACTCAGATCCTCTCCATGGGTTTAGATTGATCTACACACTTATCTTTGCATTGGTGTTTTCAGCACTCGCTTGTGGCCTCCTCGGTGTATTAGTCGAACTCGTCGCCTATCGTCGATTGCGTGCTTTAGGAACAAACCGTCTTGCAAGTTTAATTTCAGCCATTGCTGTGTCTATTGTCTTGTCTGAAGCGGTGCGCATTTTTTCACACTCTGCGCCGGTGACATCCCCCCGATTATTAGAAAAGTGGTCATTTGGGGAAGTCGCAGGAGCAAACTTCCGAATAGATACGGTTATGATAATCGTTGCAGGATCCTTAATCTTCTTTGCCCTTGATCGCTTTGTTAATCGTTCGCGACTGGGTAAAGCTATTCGTGCGGTCTCCATGAGCGAAGAAAACTCGAAGTTGATGGGCATTAACCTCAACCGCGTTATCTCCTTAACATTCTTTATCGGTGGCCTCACAACTGGCGCCGCAGCATTTTTCTACACCACGGTCTATGAAACAACTCAGTTCAACGTTGGCTTCAACTTAGGCCTCGCCGCATTTACCGCAGCAGTT
>SHVG01000049.1 GCA_009691145.1 Candidatus Planktophila sp.
GGTTAGAGCGCTTCCCTGATAAGGAAGAGGTCGATGGTTCGAGTCCATCTAGGCCCACCCGTTCTAATACGGGGACCTAGCTCAATTGGTAGAGCACCGCCTTTGCAAGGCGGGGGTTAGGGGTTCGATTCCCCTGGTCTCCACATGACTCAAGAAAAAAATATATCTAGCGCAACTCTTCACACCTCACTCGGCGACATAGTCGTTGAACTATTCCCAAACCATGCACCAAAGACAGTTGCCAACTTTGTTGAGCTAGCAACTGGGGCTAAAGAGTGGACCAATCCAAAGACTGGCGAAAAAACACATGCGAATTTATACGACGGCACTATTTTTCACCGCGTCATTGATAGTTTCATGATTCAAGGTGGAGATCCACTTGGTAAAGGCTCCGGTGGTCCTGGCTACCGCTTCGCAGATGAGTTCCACGGAGAGTTAACCTTTGATCGTCCCTACATCCTTGCGATGGCTAACTCAGGACCAGGAACAAATGGTTCGCAGTTCTTCATTACAACGGCGCCAACAACATGGCTCAACCGCAAGCACTCAATCTTTGGCGAGGTCAAGGATTCGGCCAGCCAGGCAGTAGTAGATGTGATCGGCAAAACCAAGACTGGCGCGCAAGATAAGCCAACAACCGACATCACGATCAACAGTATCACCATTGCTTAAACGTTCTGCAACATACTCTTTAATCGCAGTTATCTGCGGTGCCTATCTGCTGCAGATGGCTGTTCCCTCATTAGAGATGCGCTTGGTTTTACCTAACCTTGAATACTTAAAGGCAACCAACGAGTGGTACCGGATATTTACAGTTGCACTTGTCCATGCCGGGTTACTGCACCTTGGACTTAATATGTATGCCTTAATGGTTTTAGGCAATCCCCTTGAAGCCGCCTTCGGTAAAAATAAACTATTAATAATCTTTTTCATCTCGCTCTTAACCGGCTCATTGACATCTGCCTACTTTGCACCGGTCTCAAGTTATTCAGTTGGTGCATCAGGGGCGGTCTTTGGATTATTTGGAGCCCTTGTCATCGTTGGCAAAAGAATCGGAACCGATGTGAAATCGATTTGTGTAATTATTGGAATTAACTTTGCGATCGGCTTTGTCTTAGGTGGAGTTGATTGGAAGGCCCACCTCGGTGGATTAATCGGCGGCCTGCTCAGCGCACAGCTGGTATTAAATAAGCGCTAAAACTTATCCACAGGAGTTACCCACAGTGTGGAGAGAGTTACACCGATGTAATTAGGGCTCTATCGCCAGCGGGTGGCTAGAGAAAAACCAACACCGATAAAACTAAAGCCGATAATCATGTTCCAGGCACCAAGACCTGGGATTGGATACTTCGTCTCAGTGACGTAGAAGATAACGATCCAGAAGAGGCCGATCAGAAAGCCAGCGACCATCGCCGGAGCAAGCCACGTCGGGCTCTCCAGGGGGGCGTGCGGGGCATCGACGACGACCTGCGCCTCATGGGTCTGCTTTTCGATGACTTTTTTGCGGAGCTTTGATTTAGGCATACGCGAAAGATACACCATGAGCCAGAATGCTCATATGGCCACGAAGATCCTTGTCATCGATAACTACGACTCATTCGTCTTTAACTTGGTGCAGTACTTGGGCCAATTAGGCGCAGAGTGCACCGTAGTTCGAAACGATACCGTCGCGGCGGAAGAGGCCAGTAACTACGACGGCGTACTCATCTCTCCAGGACCTGGAGTCCCAGAAAAAGCCGGTGTGAGTATCGCAATGATTAAATACTGCGCACTCAAAAAAATTCCATTATTTGGTGTCTGCCTTGGACATCAAGCAATTGGTGTTGCATTTGGCGCAACGGTTTCACGCGCCCCCGAACTACTTCATGGGAAAACATCGCTTGTGCACCATAGCGGTCAAGGAGTTTTAGCAGACCTACCATCACCATTTACAGCAACGCGCTATCACTCACTGTGTGTAGAGCGCAATACGGTCGGGGCCGATCTTGAGATTACAAGTCAGACGGATTCAGGGATTGTGATGTCGATGCGACACCGCAATCTGCCAATCGAGGGCGTTCAGTTTCATCCAGAGTCGGTTCTGACCGAACATGGACATGCGATGTTAGCTAACTGGTTGTATGAATGCGGTGATAAAGCGGCCCGCGAAAAAGCTATCGGGCTCTCACCAGTTGTTGGCGCTAAAGATTAAGGCGCTTTATTAATTGTAATTGTCACTGATTTACCAATCGTCTGTGTTGTTCCGGCATCGGGCGCCTGTCTAATAATGATACCTACAGGCTGATTGGCATCGTATGCCTCTACCTCTTTAACTAAGAAACCAACTTGTACAAGAATAGTTTTTGCCTGAATCGCATCGATACCTATAAGGGCCGGTACTTCTACCTGACCGCTTGCGATCTGCAAGATAACTCCGCTGCCAGCCGTGATTGTCGAACCAGCCTCGGGGGTAACTTTCAAGACCGTGCCAAGTGGTTCATCGGATGGGACGGCCTCGGTCTGTGCAACTAATAAACCAACGGCAGATAAGGCCGCGCGTGCATCGATTAGTGACATTCCAATCAATCCCGTTGGAACAATCGCATCCCCAGGTCCGTCAGAGAGAGTTAATACAACACCCGAGCCCTTCTGTGCACGCGTTGTCGCAAGTGGAAACTGACTGGCAACACGATCCTTTGGAATTCGTGCGTCGTGAGCGCGGGCAATGGTCACAACGTAATCTGACAACATCGCTTGTGCATCGGCCTGTGATAAGCCCACAACATTTGGTATTTGTGGGAAAGTATTTGAGTCTGCCGATGGTTTAGTAAAGATTAATCCGGCGGCAATTATCGAGATGGCGATAAGGGATGAGAGCGCGGTGATTAATACTTTACGGCGTGGAATCTTTGACCGAGGAGCTTTAGTTGTTAAAGCCTGACCAGCGCCAACTTTGTAAAGATCATCGAGCATAAGACCGGCAGATTGATATCTATCCTCTGGTTTTTTAGCTAAGGCAACGGTTAAAACAACGTCAATGCCGGCGGGTAGATCGGGTTGGAGAGCACTCGGAGCGATAAGCACACCAGAGACATGTTGATATGCGATAGAGACTGGAGTTTCACCAGTAAATGGAGGCGCACCGGTCAGCACTTCATAGAGTAAACAGCCAGCGGAATAAATATCACTACGTAGATCTGCAGCCTCACCTAAGGCCTGCTCGGGAGATAAGTACTGCGCTGTGCCAACGATGTTCCACGTACTAGTTAACGTTGCACCTAAATCGGCGAGGGCGCGAGCGATTCCAAAATCCATCACCTTCACATCACCTTTATCAGTAATCATGATATTTGCAGGCTTAATGTCGCGGTGCACAATGCCGCGCTCGTGTGAGTATTCGAGAGCGGCCAAAATCCCCTCACCGATTTCAAGGGCGCGCTTTAATGGAATGCGCTCTCCCTTGTGAATTAATTCGCGCAGAGTGTGCCCGGAGACAAGCTCCATAACAATGTATGGTGCGGGCTCTTCCCCAGAGTCATAGACGGCGACAATGCCTGGGTGATTTAAACCCGCAGCAGCTAACGCCTCTTTTCTAAAACGGGCGACGAAGGATGGATCGCGTGCTAAATCGCTCCGTAAAACTTTAACGGCTACTCGGCGGGCAAGGCGCGTATCTTCGGCGACATAGACATCGGCCATTCCACCTGTGCCAATCATCTCTCCGAGCTTGTAGCGGCCACCTAAAACCGAGTTAATCACAGCGCCGCCCCTAAGAGTTCGTTTATGTCCACTTGTCTGCGCGTGAGATCGGCGATAACGATTGTGATGTTATCGGGGGCGCCCTGAATATATGTTGCATCAACGAGAGCCTTAATCGCCACCTCTTTATCACTCTTCTTAAGAAAGGCTTTAATCTCTTTCACTGTTAGGACACCTGATAAACCATCACTACACAGTAAATATCGATCATCTTCTTTAGCGTCATAGAGTTGTAGGAGAGGCACAATGTTTCCATCACCCATGAGCGCTTGTGTTAGAACCGAGCGTTGCGGATGATCAAGTGCCTCGGTTGCAGTAATCGTGCCTTGGTTTAAAAGCTCTTGCACAACGGTGTGGTCATTACTTAACTGTTCTAAAGTATTTCCACGCAAACGATAACAACGAGAGTCTCCAACATGTAAAAGTGCAATCGTGTCATCGTGGGCCAATAACGCCGTTAATGTTGTTCCCATTCCGCGCAGCTCTTCAGCCTCACGCGCGTACTCCCCGATTTCAGAGTCGATAGTATGAAGTGAGTTAAGTAATAAATCCTCAGTTGAATCAGGATCGATAGTTGTATCGGTGAGCATTGGTGTTAGTGACTGCAGAGTCTTAATCGCGATCTTTGATGCGATCTCTCCTCCGGCATGACCGCCCATTCCATCGGCGACTGCGATTAAAGATCCAGAGACAAATGCCGAATCCTCGTTGCCGCTTCGGGTTAAGCCCGGCAGTGAGCGCGCACTGCTGTCAAAGAAAAACCCGCCCATAAGAGGTAAGCCTAACCCCTGTTAATCTTTAATCATGAAGATTTACGCGCACCGAGGAGCATCGATAGATTTCCCCGAGATGACCATGCGCGCATATAAGGGCGCAGTCGATGATGGGGCGGACGGCTTTGAGTGCGATGTCCGCATTACAAAAGATAACCAGTTAATCCTCTGGCATGACCCGGATATGAAAAGGGTGGCTAGTTACTCAGGACGGATCGCTGAGATGGATTACATGCAGATCAAACGCCACCACCCGGAGGCTATTTTATTAGAAGAGCTTCTCGAGCTAGCCAGAGATAATAAAAAAGAGTTAGCGATTGAAACTAAACACCCCGTACCAACGGGAAGCGTGGTTGAAAAGAAAGTAATGGAGCTCATTGCCGAGGAGGATTCAACGGCTGGAATAACTATTATGTCTTTTTCATGGCTAGCCCTTGAAAATATTCGAAAGATCAATCCTCTTCAGCCAACAGTTGCCCTATTGGAGGACGGCTTCAATACACTCATGCGCAGATTTACCTCTGCGCAGTATCTAGGGCCCAGCGTGGAGTATCTACGATTAAAGCCCGAACTGACCCACGAGCCCCGCAAACTCTTTGTGTGGACCGTGGATGACGCCGATGATATGCGTTTTTGTTCAGATAATGGCGTCGAGGTTTTGATTACAAATAATCCGTCATTTGCACGTAAGGTGCTCGGGTATCATTAGCAAGTGAGTACATATGCATATCTTGGCCCAAAGGGAACATTTACCGAAGCGGCGCTTAAAAAAGTCACCTCGTCAAATGACTCTCTAATCCCCTATGCAAATGTGACTGCGGCCTTAGATGCCGTTCGCGTAGGTAAGGCTCACTTTGCATTAGTACCGATTGAAAACTCAGTCGAAGGTATCGTAGCGCGTACTCTCGATGAGCTTGCAACGGGAACGCCCCTATCAATCGTTGGCGAAGTTACATTGCCAGTCTCTTTTGCATTAATGGTAAAGAACAGCACAATTGATATTCGACGTATCGCCACACATCCGCATGCCGAGGCGCAGTGCCGGGCATATATCACCCTTAACTATCCCGATGCCGAACTAATCGCTACCGCCTCAACTGCCGCAGCAGCCGAGGCTATTGGTCGTGGCGAGTTCGATGCAGCTATCGCAGCCCCCGTTGCTGCAGCACATTACGGACTCCGAGTCATCGCCGACAATATCGGGGACAACATAGATGCCGTCACTCGCTTTGTTTTGGTATCTAAGCCAGGGGCTTTACCTAAGGCGACAGGCTTTGATCGCACCTCGCTAGCTGTCTTTATTGGCATCGATCATGCCGGTGCGCTTCTAGATATCTTGACCGAGTTCGCCAAGCGCAATGTAAACCTAACTTTTATTCAAAGCCGTCCCACAGGATTAGAGCTTGGCCATTACCATTTCATTATTGATGCAGAAGGCCACTCCACCGATACTCCAGTAAGGGAGACGATCGAGGCCCTACGCGCGATCTGTGAAGACATCCGCTTCCTTGGTTCATATCCACGAGAAAAGGTCGGCAAATGATCGACGTTAAATTCTTACGTGATAACCCAGATGTAGTACGCGCATCACAAAAAGGCCGTGGCGAAGATACCACGATCGTCGATAAGGTTTTAAAAAGTGATCAGGCTCGACGTGTAGCACTCAACGATTTCGAGAGGCTGCGTGCAGAGCAAAACATATTATCTAAAGCCGTTGCTAGCGCAAAGGGCGATGAGAAAGGTGCACTCCTTGAAAACGCTAAAGCCTTGGCCAAGAAGGTTAAAGAGGCAGATAGCAAGCGCGCGGGGCTAGAGGGTGCAACTAAAAATCTAGTAATGCAGATATCTAATATTTTGGATCCCGCCGCACCGATCGGTAAGGAAGAAGACTTCGTAGTTATCGAGCATGTTGGTACGCCGCGTACATTTGATTTCGAGGCAAAAGATCATGTCGAGCTGGGCAAACTCTTAGGCGCAATCGATACCGAGCGCGGAGCAAAGGTTTCAGGATCTCGCTCATATTATTTAACGGGCTCCGGTGCGATGCTCGAGTTCGCACTTGTTAACTATGCGATTGCATCTGCGCTGAAGGCAGGCTTTACACCAGTGATACCCCCTGTATTAGTAAATCCACCAGTGATGGAGGGCACAGGGTTTCTAGGTCAGGCGGCAGAAAATGTTTATCACATTGAAAAAGATGGGCTCTATTTAGTTGGAACAAGTGAGGTGCCATTGGCGGCCTTTCATATGGATGAGGTTCTACCAGTTGAAAAACTTCCAATCCGATATGCCGGGTATTCATCATGTTTTCGTCGCGAAGCCGGAACCTATGGCAAGGACACTCGCGGGATTATTCGAGTGCATCAGTTCGATAAAGTAGAGATGTTCTCCTTCTGCCACCCAGATCAGGCCCAAGAAGAGCACAAGCGCTTATTGCAGTGGGAGAAGGAGTTCCTTAATGCGATGGAGATCCCTTACCGTGTTATTGACGTGGCATCGGGTGATCTTGGCTCAAGTGCCAACCGCAAATTCGATATCGAGGCGTGGATCCCTACACAGAACGCTTATCGCGAGGTCACGAGTACATCTAACTGCACCGAGTTTCAAGCTCGACGTTTAAATATTCGCTACAAAGACGGGAATGGGACAAAGGCTGTTGCTACCTTGAATGGAACTCTCGTTGCAATTCCACGCATGATTGTTGCGATATTAGAGAATCACCAGAACGCCGATGGAACAGTTAATATTCCTAAAGCGCTACAAGCATTCCTTGGCAGAGATCGATTTGAGCTGGTGTGAGCAAACGACCAAAACTTATTGCAACTGAT
>SHVG01000050.1 GCA_009691145.1 Candidatus Planktophila sp.
AGTATCGCCCTTAATTAATGGCACACCGAGTGTTTCAGAGAGATCGTCTAACTGGTCGATGTATTGTCCGATGACTAAAGTCTGCTCTCCTGCATGTTTTTCAACTAAAGCCTCGACGACATTGCGCTTAGTGCGAGTTGTTGCACATGCGCGATAGCGGTTTTCAGGTTCGGCCGTTGCATATAGCAATCGCTCGCCCTCGGTTAAGTTAACGCGGACCTCAATACATTCAGCTGGTGCGATATAGCCCTGAGATTCAATCTCTTTCCACGGCACGTCATAACGCTTTGGCCCGATGAGAGAGAAGACCTCGCCCTCCATTCCATCTTCGCGCACTAACGTTGCCGTTAAACCTAAGCGTCTACGGGATTGGATATCGGCGGTAAAACGAAAGATTGGCGCTGGTAATAAGTGGACCTCGTCGTAGATAATCAAACCCCAGTCATGCGTATCAAAGAGATCTAAATGTGCGTACACACCATTCTTCTTCTTCGTCATAACTTGATATGTAGCAATGGTTATAGGGCGAATCTCTTTCTTGGAGCCTGAGTACTCACCGATCTCATCTTCATTAAGTGTGGTGCGTTTCAATAACTCTTCACGCCATTGGCGGGCGGCGATGGTATTTGTCACCAAGATTAAAGTTGTTGCCTTTGCATGTGCCATCGCTGCAGCACCCACGATTGTTTTTCCGGCACCACATGGCAGAACAACAACGCCTGAACCTCCATGCCAGAAGCCTTCAGCAGCTAACTCTTGATATGGGCGGATCTTCCAGTCCTTTTGTACTAATTCGATTGGATGTGCTTGACCATCGACATAGCCTGCAAAATCTTCGGCCGGCCACCCTAAGCGCAGTAATGATTGCTTAATCGCACCACGTTGGCTCGGTAGTACCGCAATTGTTTCGGCATCGATACGCGCACCGAGTAGAGGTGCAATCTTGCGAGCACGGATAACCTCTTCTAAAACTGCAGTATCAGTTGTAACAAGAATCAAACCATGAACTGGATCAGCCTCTAATCGCAGACGGCCATAGCGTGACATTGTTTCTGCGACATCGATCAAGATTGAGTGCGGTACTGCATATCGCGAATATTTGATAAGTGTGTCAATTACTTGTTCTGCATCGTGGCCTGCAGCGCGTGCATTCCATAATCCAAGTGGGGTTAAACGATAGGTGTGAATATGCTCAGGTGATCGCTCGAGCTCTGCAAAGGGTGCGATTGCGCGACGACACTCTGTTGAAAGCGGGTGATCGATATCGAGAAGTAAAGTCTTATCGCTTTGAACGATTAATGGGCCATCAGTCATTGAGAATATCTTTGATGAGTGCGTGTAAAAGCGCGCTACGGTTTTCAAGAGTTGTGATATCCACCCACTCGTGTGCAGCGTGTGCACCATCTCCAACTGCACCTAAGCCATCTAGAACCTGTGCGCCAGCGGCAGCAGCGAAGTTGCCATCACTTGCACCACCAACTGATGCATGGCCAAGCGGTGGCATACCTAAGTCTTTAGCCACTCTCTCTGCTCGCTCGTACAAGGCCATTGTGGATGTTGTCTCAAGAGGTGGACGATTAAATCCTCCCGTGATCTCGTATCTTGCTGCAGAATTTACTGCAGATAAATTTCGAAGTGCAGCATCTACGCGCTGTAGTTCGGCCATAGAAAATGAACGGACATCGATATCGAGTACAGCTAAATCCGGAACAGTGTTTGTCGTATTGCCCGAACGCAGCATCGTTGGCACAACGGTTGTACCCAACTCTTTATTTTCAAAGCCTGATATAGCAAGGATTGCATGGCCCATTTCTACAGTGGCGTTAATTCCCTTTTCTGGATCTAGGCCTGCATGTGATGCCTTGCCATGAATCTTTACTTGATACATCGCAGTGCCTTTGCGACCAGTCTTTACTTTGCCATTGAGGGTGGCCTCTACAACTAAAACAGCCTTAGCCTTTGCCGAAATCTCTTTAATAAACTCTTTACTCGTTGTGCTACCAGTCTCCTCATCACTTGTTGCAACAAGTGCTACCGAGCCATCGATACCCTTCATTGCAAAGAGCCCTTGAATAAAACCGGCCTTCATATCGAAGATGCCTGGGCCACTAGCAACGTTCTCTTTGATACTCCATAAAGATTGGAAAGAGCCCTTGGGCCAGACGGTATCTAGATGTGCAAGAACAATGACATCAGGATTCTGCGCCCCCCACCAGAAAACTGGGCGACCATTTACTTCACGAATCTGTGCGGGAGTTCCAAGAACGTCGAGTGCGATCTGGCTTGCTAGCTCAATTACAGCGCGGCAGGCAGCTAGATCTTCAGTGGGTGATTCCAACCTGACGAGTTTTTCTAGCGCTGACAACATGGGCTAATCCTATAACGGTGCTACGCCGGTGATGCGTGGAATTCGGAAGGATTGAACTTCACCCGTTGCATGATCGCGGGCTATTAAAGCCCCTGCGCTGACCCGAATTGGATCGATAATTCGATGCGTGACCGAGCCATTATTATCGGCGTATCCAATCGAGAGTGATTTCTCCTCTTGAATGAATCTATTTACTAAATCCATAGTTTCATTGGCGGTGGTGCGTGGCAACGCGCCAAGTGCCTCACTTGCAACCTGGCGCAAACGTGTCTGCTTATGACTAGATTTTTCACCAGTACGAATAGCACGGATTGCTGCGTTGAATAAATCTTCACTCGGAACTTCAATCTCACCAATAACACGTGGAGGCCGTGGCTTAGTTAGCGCACGATTTTTACGCGGGCCACTGAGCATTAAGCCGTTAGAGGATTCGGCTGCAGGCAGGTATCCAGATTCTCGTAAAATTCGCATAGTATCGGCGGCATCGTGATCGCAGATAACAACTTCCGGTGCGATACGGCGAAGTGCGAGCACCTCTAACTTTTTATCGTTCATGATCTGTGCGATAAGTGCCGTGTCTTCACAGCGAATAAATGAGGAGGTATTTCCAACACGTAACTTGCCATGCTTCTTTGCAACATCGGCGATTAAATACTCAAGGGGCTGTGGCATTGGCGTTTTAGATGTCTTGATAAGGAATGCCTTAATCTCATCGCCCGTCTTGCCATGATCTAGCGCGCGACGGATTGTCGCTTCGCTAAAGCGATAAACCGTTGCACCACCACGGCTTTCAATCTCTGCCATGATCGCTAACTGCTGGGAAATCTCATGCTCAAGTGGCCCTGGTGCAATTGCAGTGTTATCGCTCTGAATAAGAATATGGTCGACGGTTTTAGGCAAGTCATCATTTATTAGATTGAGATCATCGCCATTTAAGAAGCCAACTCCGTATTTAGAGATTGCGCCCTGTCCGCTTATGCCCAGCCACTCAGCCTCACGCAGAGTCCATGTAGCGAGCTCTTCTTGCAGAGATGAGTTACGTCGAACCGGTGCTCGCCAGTTCATGAGTGCGATAAATGATGGCTCATCTGGTGCAATAGATTGATTCTCATTCAGAATTGAAAGCGTCAATGCCCGAACACGTGAGGCGTTGACTCGGTCGAGCTCAGGACCTAATGCTGCAACGTTCTTTGCCTGCGCCCTACCAACTAAACCGCTTACGCGAGATGTAATCAACCAAGCCGATGCCAATACCTGCCAACGATCGGCTGGTGTCTGCATGAGCCAGATATCAAACTTATTGCTAGGCATTATGCGATCATCGGAATCGACACTGATGAGCGATGTCAGATATGCCAACTCAGTAATAAAGGCGGTACATGTTTCATCTACACCAAGGTGATTGGAGATTATTTTAAGATCTCGAACACCTAATCCACCGGCGCGCAGGGCATCTGCCGGTTCTTCGGCCCAGAAATTTAATAACTCTTCAACCCAGCGCAGTACCGTCGAGATATTTGCAATCGCTGCAAGGTTTACTTGGCGCTCGTCCCGCTTAGTACCAGCTACAACTGGGGGATTGATCAAGTTCTCTCTATGTGTTTTACCACCGCGCAGATAAATAGCTACTTCGCGGGGCAAGATAACCGTTCTTTGATCGAGTGGAACCAAAAACTTTCGCTCGAGTAGCCACGTAACACCTGGCCCTGGATTCTTAATATCTCCAACACTGCCACGGGGTGGCCCCCAAATGAGACGCTCTAATACTTTCTTTGCCTCAGTTGGAGCATTATCTAGTTCGGTGAGTTTAAGTTTTGCGATCGAAACAGGGCCAAGGCCTGCAGGTTCGTTACCAATTACATCGCGTAATTGTGTGGGAAGACGCATGCCATCATCGGATGGATAGATAAGCCCGACAGAGATTAAATGCTCAAGTGCTACAGCTGCCGCTTTATCGGTTAGTGCAACGAGTGATTTAAGGATGAATGGCTCGGTGAGTGTGCTAGCCGCCTCTAAGACTTGAAACTGCCACTGATTAAGCGAGTCAATGGCCCGCGCCAAACTTGGCGCAGAGCATGCGCGCACTGCAAGAGATGCGATGTCGGGGGGTACGGGTGTTACTAGATCGGGGCGGGCACTGAATAAGGATAAGAAGGCAGCGTCATCAATACTACGTAAGTAGTCGGAGAATGATCGCATTTCCATAACTTGCTAACATTACTGGGCTTTACTACTTATTGCGTAATCAGTGGCGCTTTCCACGTGGGGTCAGCCATGTTGCAAGGGCTGCAAGGCGCACCACCACGGGTGAAATAGCTCGTCCAATAAAACGTGCTCGACGAAAATCATGAATCGGCCAACCCTCAGCCATAGCTCTAAGACCTAAAATCGCATCGGGATTAATTGCCGATGGATTCCCAACGCACTGTAATAGTGGCAGATCATTATTGCTATCGGAGTATGCATAACAATTGGCCAGATTTAAACCATTGCGCGCTGCCAATTCCTTTACAGCAACTGCTTTCTCTTTTCCATGTAAGAGCGCACCTGACATTGCACCAGTGTAGGAACCATTTTTAATCTCGGCTTTACTTCCGAGTGCTCCAGTAAAACCTAATCGGTTGGCAATGAGTACTGCCATATCTTCAGGGGCCGCCGTTACTAACCAGACCTCCTCTTGATTCAAGAGATGTTTTTGCGCAATATCTATTGTGCCCTGCCAGATTGCAGGGGATACAAACTCATCGTAAATCTCTTGTGCAATTGCTTCTATATCTTTAACACTATGACCACCGATAAAATCAGTTGCTGATTTTTGAAAACGTGCAATCTCTTCTTTATTTTCTTTTCCTGTTAAGCGAAATCTCAGATTGGCCAGAACAAAGCGGGAAATGTCCTTTTTCGTGAAGTAGCCCCGCTGGTACATGCCTCGACCTAGAAAGTAGATCGTTGAGCCACGAATCAGCGTGTTATCGACATCGAAAAAGGCTGCCCGCTTCGCCGTGAGTGCCATGTCACTACCCTAACGAACTCGGCCCAATTGGGACGCTTTATGCTTAGTCAATGAGTTCAACGGTCCATGTGATTCGTCACGGCGAAGTAGAAAACCCAGGGAAAATTCTCTATGGCCGCCAACCCGGATGGAGATTATCAAAGCGTGGTTTAGATATGGCTTCAACCCTTGCTGATTGGTCTAAATCACTTAATCTAGGTGCGCTACATGTTTCTCCACTGCAGCGAGCCCAAGAAACAGCAGCTCCTATTGCAGCAGCACATAACTTGTCAATCACAACTGATGAGCGTTTAATCGAAGCTGCAAATGTATTTGAGGGAAAACCATTCGGTGTCGGTGACGGAGTCTTGCGTCATCCAGCATCATGGCGACACTTATGGAATCCGTGGAAACCATCATGGGGTGAGCCATACGATGAACAGGTAACACGAATGCTGGCAGCTATCTTTGCCGCACACGATGCCGCTCAAGGTAAAGATGCAATCTGTGTATCTCACCAACTCCCAATCTGGATTTTAAGAAGTGCCATTGAAAGCCGTCGACTTCTACATGATCCCCGTAAACGTGAATGCTCATTAGCCTCAGTGACTAGTGTTCATTTCGACGAGGATGGGCTTATCTCTGGACTTACATACTCCGAACCCGCACGCCATCTCTTGCCAGATAAGTAAATATGAAGCGTTTACAAATAACAATTGGGTCAATACTCGTAGCAATCACTTTAAGTGCATGTAGCAGCGGGGTATCTTCGAATACAGAAGAGAGTTATGTATCAGGTGATGGCTCAGTCACCTTTATTAATCCAGCCGATCGCATCGATGCACCAGCAATGGCTGGCATGACCCTTACTGGCACGAACTACGCTTATACAATTGGGCGAGTGACGGTGGTAAATGTTTGGGCATCATGGTGCTCACCCTGCCGATCTGAAATCCCAACACTCATTGACCTCTCTAAAAAATATACACAGGTCACATTCCTTGGAGTTCTCACCCGTGATATGCCGCCAGCGGCCGAGGCTTTTGCGCGTAGATTTGCAATCCCCTATCCCACTCTCATAGATGACTCAATTCTGCTTGGCTTTAGAGATTCACTGCCTGCAAATGCGATTCCATCCACGGCTGTAATCGACAAAAACGGCAAGGTTGCTGGGCGAATTTTGGGAGAAGTCACTGTTGCATCCCTATCTAAATTAATCGAGCGCGTGAGTTCAGAATGAAAGATTTTTTCGTAGAACAGATAATGAGTGGCTTTTTAGTTACAGCCTTTCCAGTGGCTTTTATTGCAGGTGTAATCTCATTTCTATCTCCCTGTGTTTTGCCACTCGTGCCCGGATATCTCTCATTTGCTGCAGGGTTTTCGGCTAATAGAGGCAAACTCTTTTTAGGCTCACTGCTCTTTGTGAGTGGATTCTCAGTTGTATTTATCTCATATGGAGCAATCTTTGGTGGTTTAGGAAATCAACTTGCCGCCAATGAAGAGCTAATTTCTCGTCTCCTTGGTGTGCTGACGATATTTTTAGGCCTTATCTTTCTGGGTAAGTTCCCAATGTCGCCCACTCTTCGTCCACGCATGAAGACAACAGGTGGCTTAATCGGTGCACCATTGCTTGGATTTTTATTTGGAGTTGGTTGGACACCATGTATTGGGCCAGCCCTTGCCGCGGTACAAACATTAGCTTTCCAAGAG
The DNA here is from genome assembly GCA_009691145.1 of Candidatus Planktophila sp. GTDB lineage: Bacteria > Actinomycetota > Actinomycetes > Nanopelagicales > Nanopelagicaceae > Planktophila. Next base: position 7,071 of record SHVG01000050.1, read on the forward strand.
TCGAGTGCGATGCGAGGTGCCGTTCTCTCATTAGGTTATTGCCTAGGCCTAGGACTTCCATTTATTGCATCGGGGCTTTTTCTTGATCGCTCAGAGAAGCTGCGCAAGTATCTTCTTCGCCGCGGAGATTTAATCTCAAAGATTGGCGGCCTA
>SHVG01000051.1 GCA_009691145.1 Candidatus Planktophila sp.
ATCTCTCACACTCTCAGGTTGTGCCAAGAGTGATTCAGCGACATCTGAAACCGCTGCATCATGTGCTAAGGCAGATCTTGCAACAGTTGAATCTGGCAAGCTAACGATCGCAACTGGCGAGCCTGCCTATTACCCATGGATTATCGACGACAAGCCAGAGACTGGAAATGGCTTTGAAGGCGCAGTTGCATACGCTGTTGCCAAGCAACTTGGATTCACAAACGATGAAGTCGTCTGGGTCCGCACAACATTTGATAGCGCCGTAACACCGGGTGTTAAGAACTTTGACTTCAACCTGCAACAGTTCTCAATCACAACTGAGCGCGCAATGGCAGTTGATTTCTCATCTCCTTACTACACCGCTCCACAAGCGATCGTTTCATTCAAGGGAAGCAAAATCGAAGGCAAGACATCGATTGCCGATTTGAAGGATGCAAAGCTTGGTGCAGCCGTCGGTACAACATCACTTGATGCCATTCAAAATCAAATCGGAATCAAGCCTCAGGTATTTAACGATACCGCCGCGGGCGAATCGGCGCTTAAGAATGGTCAGATCGATGGTTTGGTTGTAGATCTTCCAACTGCCTTCTACCTATCTGGTGTTGTGGTTAAAGATGGAATAATCGTTGGCCAGTTGCCATCAACTGGTGCCGGCGATCAATTCGGTCTCTTGATGTCAAAGGGAAGTGCCTTAACATCATGCGTCTCTGCAGCAGTTGATGCAATTACTGCCGATGGAACGTTGGCAGCGATTACTGACAAGTGGATAGCAACAGATGCTGGTGCGCCAGTATTAAAGCCTTAAAAGAAACAAAGAAGTAAACACGGTAGTTTGGCGGCCATGACAGAGCGAATTAACTCTGCTTGGTCGCCAAGCTCACGTGAAGTTGAACGTGGGATCGCCCGTAGGCGCATTAGCCGTAAGCAGGGCTCGATAGCTGCTATCTCATCGATCGTTGTACTCGGAACATTAACGCTCATACTGATTACATCCCCCGGGTGGGAGATCGTTAAGGCAACATTTTTTGATATCGATTATGGCCGTGAGGTTTTTCCAACTGTAATCAAAGGGCTTTGGATTAATATTCAGCTCACATTTATCGGTGGTGCAGCAATCGGAGTCATTGCACTCGGTTTAGCGCTAATGCGCACAACAAAATCACCGGCGCTCACACCATTTAGATTTCTTGCAACGGCCTACGTCGATATCTTCCGTGGCGCCCCGCTTATCTTGATTATTTTGCTCGTTGGCTTTGGCGTTCCTGCACTACGCCTTACTGGTATTTCAAGCAATGTAATCTTCCTTGGCACGGTGGCCGTTGTGCTTACCTATTCGGCATTCGTTGCCGAAGTCATCCGCAGTGGAATTCTTTCGATTCATCCGAGCCAACGCGCCGCCGCACGTTCACTCGGCCTTACATCTGGGCAGACAATGCGTTATGTGGTTTTGCCACAGGCGATACGACGAGTTGTCCCGCCCTTACTCAATGACTTGGTCTCACTTTTGAAGGACACGGGTTTAGTTTCAATCCTTGGTGTTACCGATGCAGTGAGAGCGGCACAGATAAATGCCAGCCGCAGCTTTAACTACACGCCATATGTAGTAGCCGCGATTCTCTTTCTCCTCATCACGATTCCAATGACCCGCTATACAGATAGAGCGATTCGCCAGCGCACCAGCGCCCAGAACTCAGAGGGTGCGATCTAATGGCCAACGTCCTAGAGCTTGTCGATATCCGTAAATCATTTGGCTCTGAGTTAGTCCTTAACCATCTTTCACTTGGGGTACCAGAGCACACGGCAACGGTACTAATCGGTGCATCTGGCTCGGGAAAATCAACGTTGCTGCGCTGTATTAATCTGCTCGAATCAATCGATGATGGTCAGATCTTTTTAGATGGCGCAGAAATATCTGATCCCCTTGTTAACGTCGATGATGTGCGCCGTAAATTAGGGATGGTCTTTCAATCCTTTAACTTATTTCCACATAAAACCGTTCTTGAAAACATCACTTTGGCACTAATTAAAGTACAAGGTAAAAGCAAGGAAGAGGCCATTGAGGGCGCACAAAAACTCCTCAAGCGCTTTGATTTAGCTGGCAAGGCTGATCAATATCCAGATCGCTTAAGCGGAGGACAACAACAACGCGTAGCAATTATCCGCTCATTGGCCGTTAGCCCACGCTTACTTTTATTGGATGAGATCACATCGGCGCTAGATCCTGTTTTAGTAAATGAGGTCTTAAGTATCGTGCGTGATTTAAAGAGCGATGGAATGACGATGGTATTAGCAACGCATGAGATGGGCTTTGCTACACAAGTAGCAGATGAGGTTTGTTTCCTAGAATCGGGAGATATCTTAGAGCGCGGTACTGCCGAAGAAGTTTTGCATAATCCTAAAAACCCAAAGACGCAAGAGTTTTTAAAGCGCGTCCACCAAGCCGGCCGGTTATAGGATCGCATCTATGAGTGGTTTTAACGAGCGAATTGAAAAGCTACGCTTGCCCGTGATCAAAGCCGAGATCTTCATGGTGGACTTCTTTGCCAGATGGGGGAGGTCCATCCAATAGTGGCCCTGGAGGCCTTAGATGACAAGGGGAGGGTTTTTATACAATCGATGTGGATGAAAGTAACCATTTCGTTACCCAAAACCACCTATCTTTTGATAGGTCAGACCTCTAGATTAGGTGAGTTAACGGGTGTTATCCCCTCAAACTCGGTGACCTTTCGAAAGTCTCATATTTAGAGAAATGGAACGCAATGTTAGAACAAAACAATGGCATCTCCCGCCGCTCGGTACTCAAGGGTGCTGCAGTCGGTGGTTTAGGAATCGCAGCTGGAGGATCACTCCTTGCAGGTTGCGCTTCAAAGGCGACAGGTCCACTTGCATACGGAGCTCGCTCCGTTGATGCAGGTCCTACAGCACAGAACGAAGCTTTGATTGCTGCATACACAGCAAAGACAAAGAATGAAGTGAAGTACAACGCAACAGAGTCAAATGCATTCCAGAACAACCTCTCACAGTATCTACAGGGAACACCCGACGATACTTTTGAGTGGATGGCTGGATATCGCATGCAGTTCTTTGCAGAGCAGGGATTACTTGCAGATCTCACAGATGTTTGGGGAACAATCGGCGATCAGTACACAGACAGCTACAAGATTGCATCGACTGGTCTAGATGGCAAGCAGTACTTTGTTCCAAAGTCTTGGTACCCATGGGGTATGCATTTCCGTAAGTCAATGTTTAAAGATCTCGGCCTCAGTGCTGACACAGTGACTAATTGGGATGAGTTCCTTAAGATGCTAGATGGCATGAAGAAGAAGGGTCTTGTTGGTTTTGCTGCCGGAGATAAAGGCGGCTGGGAAGCAATGGGAACATTCGACATCATCAACGCTCGCGTTAATGGATACCAGTTCCACGTAGACCTTATGGCCGGGCGCGAAAAGTGGACCGATGCAAAGGTTCTAGAAGTATTTAAGCACTGGGAGATGTTGATCCCTTACATGAATCCAAACGTTCTAGATCTCGAGTGGGATGGCGCTATGCAGCTCCTTCTACAGAAGAAGGCTGGAGCAATGCTTATGGGTTCATGGTTTGGTGGAAACTTCAAAGAACAGTCACAGGCTGACTACGATGATCTTTCAATCATCCCATTCCCAGAAATCAATCCAGAGCATGGTCGCGACACTGTCGATGCACCTATCGATGGTTGGTGCGTAGCTGCTAACGGCACAAATAACGCTGGTGGCGCAGACTTCCTAGCCTTTGCAGGCGACATGGAGGGTGTCCAGGCAACTCTGGATGCTAAGGACAAGGATGGAAAGTCAATTCCAATGACATCTGCTAATAAGGGTCAGGATCGTTCAACTTACGATGCATTCCAAAAAGAGCAGATGGCAGTCATGGATGAGGCTAAGTACATCACTCAGTTCCTAGATCGTGATACACGTCCAGACTTTGCTGGCCCAGTTGTTGGTCCTGCAATCCAATCATGGTTTAAGAATCCTAAGGATGTTAACAAGATCGTTGATAGCCTCCAAGCACAATGGGATGCACTACCTCCTCTTGCGTAGTTATTAATTTTTGCCTCAATTAGCAAAAGTTACTTACTAAGAGATAGGTTTAAAGGATGAACTCGACGGCGGTAGGCAGTAAAAAAGCCCATCGCCGTCGAGCCTTTTCTAAGGCAGATCGCACAACACTCATCGCCTTTGTTGGGATACCACTCTTCTTTCACTTACTACTTGTGTGGGTACCGGCCTTTTTAACTATTCTCCTCTCCTTTACATACTGGTCTGGAATATCCATCAGTCGAATCAAATGGGCTGGTCTTGCAAACTACAAAAATATCTTTTTTGATACTCCCGCATTTTGGGAAGCGGTTCAAAACAACGTTATTTGGTTACTCTGGTTTGCCGGAATTGCGACACCGATAGGGATCCTATTGGCCTATCAAATTGATCGACAGATCCGCGGACACAAGTTCTATGAGACTGCATATTACTTACCGGTTGTGCTCTCATTGGCAGTGACTGGAATCATCTGGGATTTCTTACTTCGCCCCGATGGCTTTGTTAATGGCCTCATGGGCCGTGATATCGATAATGCCTTCTCATTCTTTGGTAACTACGACATAAACATCTATGTCATTTTGACTATCGCATCATGGCGACATATTGGTTACATCATGCTGCTCTATTTAGCTGGCCTTAAATCAGTAGATTTAGCACTGCGTGAGGCATCGGCCTTAGATGGTGCTACTGAATGGCAGACTTTCAAGAAGGTTGTTTTTCCTGCGATGAAACCAGTTAATGTTATCGTGATAGTTATTACGATCATTGAGTCATTAAGGGCCTTTGATATTGTTTACATTATTTATGGTTCGCGTGGGGGCTTACCGATTCTTGGGACCTTGGTCTTCTCCAATATCGCTGGAGAAGGCGCATCTATGAAGGGCGCGGCATATGCCGTCATTCTCTTCCTTCTTTCCATTGGGCCCATTATCGCGTATTTACGCACAACCTTTAAAAGTGATGTCCAATGAGTATCGATATAGAGCTGCAGAAGTCTGCAACGAAATACAGGAATAAACAGAAGGTAAAGGATCGCTTTATATCTGCACTTATCGGAGTCTTTGCGATTATATGGATCTTTCCAATAGTGTGGACTTTTTGGACATCACTGCGTCCATATAAAGATGTGCGTGCAAATGGAGTTTTTTCGATCCCCAAAGCCCTCAATCTACAAAACTATTTCGATGCGATCTCAAGGATGGATCTGCCCCTGTATTTCTGGAACACCTTCGCAATCACTGTGCCAGCAGTCTTCTTAACCCTATTCTTTGGCTCACTCATCGCCTTTGTTGTAAGTCGCTATTCATTTAAGTGGAACGTCACATTATTGCTTTTATTTACTGCAGGTAATTTACTTCCTGCTCAGCTGGTGTTTATTCCAGTATTCAAGATGTATATAACATTAGGTAAGGCGATAGGAATACCGAGAGTTTTGTATGACTCACATTGGGGTGTTGTATTGATCCACGTAGCATTCCAGATGGGCTTTGCGACATTTGTTCTATCTAGTTATATGAAGACGATTCCAAAGGAGATCAGCGAGTCGGCCATGGTCGATGGTGCCACGGTGTTTACTCACTACTCCAAGGTCATGCTGCCGCTTCTGCGCCCAGCCCTTGCGTCCCTTGCCGTTTTAATGACTACTTGGATCTACAATGATTTTTTCTGGGCTCTTGTGCTCATGTCGACCGACTCAAAGCGTCCGATTACTTCGGCGCTAGGCCGTCTACAAGGTGAGTTCGTTACAGATTACAATCTATTGGCGGCAGGAGCGGCCATTGCCGCGCTTCCAACGCTGATCGTCTTTTTCCTTCTGCGCAAGCAGTTCGTATCAGGACTCACACTCGGCTCAACTAAAGGATAGAAATGAAAGCCATGCAGATTACCGCCTTTGGCGGTCCAGATTCCATGCACTTTGTCGATCTACCAGATCCTGTTGCAAAGCCAGGCTTTGAGCTCCTCGATGTAAGTGCTATCGGTATTAACTACGCCGATACTCATCAGACTGAAAACTCATACCTATCCCCACAAAAACTCCCATTGGTGCCAGGAATAGAAGTTGTGGGCACAACTTCGAGTGGCCGACGGGTTTTAGCACCTGTACCTGGAGGGGGATATGCCCAAAAAGCGGTGGCACATTCAGGAGCGATGATTGATATTCCAGATGGTGTGAGTGATTCCCAGGCTTTGTGCATGTTGGTACAGGGCTCAACTGCTTGGCATATTTTAAAGACGGTTGGACATGTAAAGCCTGGTGAGAGTGTTGTCATTCATGCAGCCGCTGGTGGTGTCGGTACGATTGCAATTCAATTAGCAAAGATGTGGGGCGCAAAAGTTATCGCCGTTGCCTCAACTGCCCAAAAACGTGATCTAGCAAAGTCACTTGGTGCAGATATCGCAATCGATGCCGATCAGGACAAACTCCTTGCCGCCATCCTTGAGGCAAATGAAGGAAAGCCAGTTGATATCGTTTTAGAGATGGTTGGTGGAAAAACATTTGATGTTAGCCTTGAGGCTCTAGCACCATTTGGTCGCCTTATTACATTTGGAATGGCATCACGAAAGGCACCATCTGTGATTCACCCCGGCTCATTAATTGGCACATCAAAGACGATTACAGGTTTTTGGCTCTCACACTGTTTTGGAAGTAAAGAGTTAATGAATGACGTCATCGTCGAACTTTTTGAGTTGGTTAAGAGTGGAAAACTAAAGCCAATCACGGGCACAGTATTTGGATTGAGCCAAGCAACGCGCGCGCATCAGGCGATGTTGGCCCGCGAAACCACAGGTAAAATCACTCTTAATCCTGGCCAATAAGGAGAGGAATTTATCCAAAACCCTTTACTGCCTGTACGCTTACGCATTCGCACCTGCCCCCCTAGCTCAGTTGGTAGAGCGTTTCCATGGTAAGGAAAAGGTCACCGGTCCGATTCCGGTGGGGGGCTCGATAAGGGCTCCTTCACTAGATGAAGAGTTTTTTTCAAAGCACACC
>SHVG01000052.1 GCA_009691145.1 Candidatus Planktophila sp.
TTAACCACTGCAATCTTTCTGCGCGCAGTTGGGAATGTGCCGATGCTCTTTATCTCATCATTGACAGTAGGTATTGCAATTGCGGTTTTGAATTTCTCTTTACCAGTCTGGGTTAAAGAAAATACCTCTCAACATTCGGGCTTAGTCACAGGCATCTACATAACAATTATGGGCGTCTTTGCCGCGATATCAGTGGCCGTTGCAGTGCCATTAGCCGGTGCTACTTCGTGGGGTTGGCGATTGTCGATGGTGCCGTGGATTGTTATTGGTTTAATCTCATCGATATATTGGCTTGCCCGAAACTCAAAGATCTCTAGAAGTTCGCAAATGCCGATCTCTTCAAAGTTTCATGGTGAGTTATTACGTAAGCCCAGTGCGTGGAGCATCGCAGTTTTCTTTGGTCTGCAGTCGATGCTCTTTTATGGAACGGCGACCTGGCTGCCAACGATTTTAGTTTCCAAGGGTTTTACTTTAAGTAATGCCGGCTTTGCCGTTTCAATTACAGGTTTAATGGGCTCAATTGTCGGAATAGCCGCGCCACACTTTTCATCCAAGCTTCGTGATTTACGAATTCTCTTAGCGTTTTTAGGAGTACTAATTTCACTCTCCTTTGCAGCCCTAATATTCGATTACGGTTGGCGTTTAATCCTCTGGTTATTTATATCTAACATCGGCCTCTCGATTATCTTCCCGCTGTCCCTTCTCTTGACCGTCACACGAAGCGTTGAAGCCGGTGGGACCCGTTCGCTATCAATTATGGCTCAATCCATTGGATATTTAATGGCCGCCTTTGCACCGGGTATCGTCGGTGCGATCTACGATGCAACTCTAGATTGGAGTATTGCGCTGATATTCCCAGTGGTTCTTGGAATTATCTTAGGCGCGGTGGGTTACTTTGCAGGAAAGCCCGAGAAAATCCTTATTCTTGACTTTGAAAAGTAGCGTAAAGAAAAGGTGGCGTGAGTGTTTGAATCGATTCTCTTAGGCATTCTGCAGGGCCTAACTGAGTTTCTGCCGATTTCATCGAGTGCCCACCAGCGTATTGCGGGGGAGTTTTTCGCTAATGCCAAAGACCCTGGTGCACGCTTTACCGCCATAACGCAGATCGGTACCGAACTCGCCGTACTTATCTTCTTTAGGCACGATATTGCGAAGATTCTCCTGGCATGGTTTCGACAAACGATAGTGCGCACAGCATTGTCTGGCGATGAAAAACTACAAGCACGTATGGGGTGGTTGATTATCTTTGGCTCACTACCAATTGTGCTTCTTGGATATCTAGGTCAAGAGATTATTGCTAATGATCTACGCTCATTGTGGTTAATTGCTACCTCCATGATTGTCTTTGGCATCATATTGGGGCTGGCCGATCACTACGGTAGAAAAGATCGAGGTCTCAAGGATTTAAATACCTCTCACGGCATTCTCTATGGCTTAGCTCAATCACTTGCATTAATGCCCGGTGTTTCTCGCTCTGGTGCCACAATCGCTATGGGGCGCTTGCTTGGTTATAGCCGCGAGGCTGCACTGCGCTACTCATTTCTATTGGCGCTGCCGGCGGTATTTGGAAGTGGCCTATACGAACTCAAAGGCGCTTTAGGCGATAGCGCTGCTGTGCAGGTTTATTCGCTGGGTGAAACCTTTGTCGCAACGAGTATTGCATTTGTAGTTGGCTATGGCGTTATTGCTTGGCTTCTCAAATTTGTTACTACAAAATCCTTCATGCCATTCATCATTTATCGAGTTGTCTTAGGCAGCGCGCTCTTAATCATGCTTTCAGCTGGAATCATCAACTCCTAAAGCCTAGCTTCCCGGGCTCACCGTCGACATATTGAAATCTTTTATCACTAGTGGTGGCGTTGACATGTTGGCTATGTCACCGGCCCATTCACGGGGTTGAGTCCACTCTGTAGCCCCGGCATGGACAATACGATTGAGCGCTGAAACTGGAGAGTCATTCCATCGGAAGTTATTGGTAGCACCAACAACTTCGCCACCCTTGACGTGGTAGACGCCGTCGCGCGTTAAACCTGTAAGTAATAGTGAGTTTGGATCAACCATGCGGATGTACCAAAAAGTTGTTAGGAGAAGCCCATTTTCAACCTTCTTGACCAAATCCTCAAGGCCGCCGGTGCCACCATCGACACTAATAATGGCGTTCTCACCGATTGGTGTAAATGCCAGCTTTGTTAGTTCAGCAGTAGCCCGTGTTTGGATTAAGGATTGCAAAACGCCATCTTTAAACCAATCGACGCGTTTAATTGGCTGGCCATTGTCAAAGACTGATGAAAATGGAGAGCTCACTGCCGTTGCAACAAAGTTCGCTGCAGGAAGGCCCTTGTAATCGGGATCGCTAAAGAACTGGAAACCAACATTAGAGAGCTTTTCGCCAATGCGAGTTCCGCCGCCCTTTTTAGAAAAGACTGATTGGCCTTCGTGTGCATCACGGGCAGCCGATACCCACATCATGTAGGTAAATATGTCGGCAACCGAGCCTGAAGGTAGAAGCGTGTCATAGCGGCCTGCAGGCAGATCTACTTTTCTACCCTGCCAGGTTAGGCGCTGGCGAATCTGTGCATCTATTGATGCAACGGATACATCTTTAAAGTCGCGGGTCTCAACACCGTTCCATGTCGAACGGGTGCGATCGTGTGACTTTCCAGTCATCTCAACGCGGCCAACGGGGCTATCTTTGCGAAGTCGTAGACCGCCTTTTGAGCCAATCCATGTTGTCTCATGAGTGTGCTCGGCATAGCCAAAGAGCTCTATCGAATCGGCAACCGAGCGTGAAAACATATCGCCAAGGGCTGGGGCAAAGCTAGAAAAAACCTCTGGTCCAGTTGGAACATGAGGAGCGGCCCAATCACCGATAGAGAGATTGGTTGCAAGTGGGGCGAAGTCTTCGGCCTTACCGGCCGCCTTTGCCGCAGCGATAGCTTCGGCAAGAAGTGTTGCAACATCGGCCAGAGTTACATCGGTTCTAGTCACGCCACCTGAGGCCATGCCACCGGCAGTTGCCACAAATGCGATGACAGTTACATTGCGCTCTTGAATGACACCATTAGTTGTTAACGTGCTGCCAGCCCAGCGCAGATTAGCCTGAGTCTTATCCTTAACAACAACGATGCACTCATCGCATGTGGCAGCCGATGTGATTTTTTCAATGAGCTCTTGGGCGCGAATCATTTGCCGGCCTCCGCAACAGTGTTGAGAATATTTACTTTGTCAAAGATTGCTGCAGGACAACCATGGCTAACGGCTGCAACCTGTCCGGGTTGGGCCTTTCCGCAGTTGAAGGCGCCACCTAATACATAGGTCGATGGCCCGCCAACGACTTTCATCGAGCCCCAGAAATCTGTGGTTGTTGCCTGATATGCAACATCTTTTAGCTGTCCAACGATTTTTCCATTCTTAACGCGGTGGAACTGTTGGCCAGTAAATTGGAAGTTATAGCGCTGCATATCGATAGACCACGACTTGTCGCCCTTGATAATGATGCCATCCTCCATCGATGCAACCATCTCGTCATAGGTTGGTCCAGTTGGGTTGGCTGCCAAAGAAACATTTGGCATCCGTTGTATTGGAACATGTGCGGGGGAGTCGGCATAGGCACAGCCATTGCTGCGATCACGATTAACGCGGGCAGCTATGCGTCGATCGAGCTGATAGCCAACTAGTACGCCATCTTTGATGATGTCCCACTTTTGTGCGGCCACACCTTCGTCATCGAAGCCAACCGTGCTCAAGCCATGGGCTGTGCTGCGATCACCCGTAACGTTCATTAACGCCGATCCATACTTCAAAGTATTCAACTTATCGGGTGTGGCAAATGATGTACCTGCATAGTTTGCCTCATAGCCAATAGCGCGATCGAGCTCTGTGGCATGACCGATTGATTCGTGAATTGTTAGCCAGAGGTTAGATGGATGAACCAGAACGTCATAGCGACCGGGCTCAACCGATGGTGCAGCAACTTTCTCGGCCAATAAAGTTGGAAGCTCTGCGATCTCAGCATCCCAGTTCCAGTGGGTATTTCCCATCCACTCCCAACCAAAACCTGCGGGCTGGGCTAATGTGCGCATGGATTCAAATCCATTTGCTCCGATTGAAATCGCTTCAATCTGTGTCTGCAGGCGTACACGCTGCTGAGTGGTACTCGTGCCATAAGAATCGGCGTAATGCTTTTGCTCTTTGACATACATAGTATGGGCCGATGTGTGATTGACAATTTCACTCTTTAATAACTCATTACTCAAATACGCTAGGCGATCTTTCTTATCTGAATCTGAGATTGAAAAGGGATCGATTTCATACTCTGATACCCAGATCTGATTGGCATAGACTGGCTCGGTAACGAGGGAGACAAGCTCAGTTGAGAGTGGTTTAGAAGTCTTAGCCATTGCAACTGCTGTCAGGGCGAGCTGCTTGGCCGTAGCAACAGAGATTTCAGGTGATGATGCAAAGCCCCATGCACCGTTAACGATTACTCGAAGACCAAGACCTGCGAGGGTTTCATCGCTTTGTGTCTCAGGTTTTGCATCACGCAATGAGAGCAATCCTGTTCGCGTGCGTTCGATTCGAACATCTACATGGGATGCACCCAAATCCTTGGCAGTGCTTATCGCGGCCTCAGTTACTGCCAATAATGGAAGTGCTAAGAAATCTGCATCTACGTTTTTATTCACCCCGTCACCTTAATACTCGCCCTAGTTCGCTGCCAAATAAATCCCTGGCAGCACTTTTTCGAGCCAAAAGCAGGGAAAAAGGTAAATGTAGGGAAAAACCTCCCAAATTAGCGTGGTTTAGCCTATTTCCATGGCCTTTGCTGGCAGGATTCACTCTATTAACTTCGACCCAGTACTGGAGAGTTCACAATGAATAAAAAAGAGATCACCGCAAAGTTAGCTGTAAATTCAAAGCAGAGCGAGAGCGCTGTTGCATCAGTTCTAGAAGCACTTGAAGAGCTCGCAATCTCAATGCTAAAGAGCAAAGAGAAGCTTGTACTTCCTGGCTTCATCTCAATTGAGGCAGTTGCACGTGCAGCTCGCTCGGGCCGTAACCCTCAAACTGGGGCGGTTCTGCAGATCCCTGCGCGCACTGGCGTCAAGGTCAGCGCTGGAACGAAGCTTAAGAAGGCTGTTGCAAAGTAAAATTAATAATTAAATAAAGAAAGGCGTGAGATGTGATTCTCACGCCCTTCTTTATGCCCGCAATCGCTTATGGGTAAAGCCCACGTAGTTTGTGCGCCTCGGCCACACGCGCAACGCCCAACATATGGGCAGCTTCGCGCCATGTGACCTTACGGCTCCTAGACATCTCTTCAACCTCATGGAAGGCCTTCATCAAAATACTATTGAGATTTGTCTTAACCTCATCGGCATCCCAGGCGTAGTTCTGCTTATCTTGCACCCACTCAAAGTAGGAGACGATGACACCGCCCGAGTTAGCCAAGATATCCGGGACTACAAGAATTCCCTTATCGTTTAAAATCGCATCACCTTGAGGGGAGGTTGGGGCATTAGCACCCTCGACCACGATCTTGGCTTTGATTCCAGATGCGCTCTGACCGGTAATTGCATCAGATAGTGCAGCAGGGATTAGGACATCAACATCTAAGTGCAGAAGCTCTGTATTGCTTAAGCGATCAGTGCCGGGTGCATCTAAGTTCTTGTGTGTTAAAAAGTGAGACCAGAGTTCGCCAACGTTCTTAAAGCCAGTGACTGCGCCATTAACATCGCTAACTGCAACGACTTTGAGCCCCATATTTTCAAGTGCCACAGCGGCCCAGTATCCAACTTTTCCAAAGCCCTGAATCGCAACGGTTGCACCGACTGGATTAATGCCACGTACTCGCAGCGCCTCGCGCGTTGAAATTGCAACACCATCGCCAGTTGCAGAGTTTCGACCAAGGGATCCACCCAGAACAATTGGTTTACCTGTAACAACTCCGGGTACAGAGAAACCAGCGTTAACTGAGTATGTATCCATCATCCATGCCATATTGCGCTCATCGGTTCCAACATCGGGAGCTGGAATATCGCGCTCAGGTCCGATGATGGGCAGAATCTCTGATGTATATCGACGCGTTAATCGCTCATTTTCGCGATCAGATAGGGTCGAAGCATCAACTGCGATACCGCCTTTAGCTCCACCAAATGGCAGATTAGTTAAGGCGCATTTCCATGTCATTAGCATTGCTAGAGCAATTGTCTCTTCGAGATCTATCTGTGGATGGAAACGAACTCCACCTTTTGATGGCCCACGCGTTGTTGAGTATTGGACTCGGTAACCCTTATACATTTCGACTTTATCGTTATCTCGTCGCAAGGGGACGGCTACTTCTAAGATTCGCCGTGGTGTTGAAAGTGTTTGCCAATCATTTTCTGAAAGGCCTAGTTGATCTACTGCTGTGCGCAATTGTGCGCGTGCGGTTTGGAAAGCTGACTCCGTTGTCATGTGATGAATCTATAGGAAATGCCCAAAACCCCCTAATTAGAGCTGCAGTTTGAGTATTTTTAAAGGGTTGAAACTTGGCGTGTAGCTTTTGCTAGCCACTCTGGATTAATCTCAACGCCCCAA
>SHVG01000053.1 GCA_009691145.1 Candidatus Planktophila sp.
TTTATCGCCTAAAGCTTGGTTGCAAGATACCTAGATCTAATGCGCGCTCGATTTGAGCAAGGGCCGTTACCAAGACAATCTCATCGTTGGCCTTTGCAACAACACCTAAACCAACGGGCAGGCCTTCGGCGATTCCCATTGGCAGGGTTGCGATGGGTGTGCCCGCAATTGCTGGGGCCGTAGTGATCCAAGAGTTATCACCGTAAGCATCGCCCTTACCGAGTGTGCTGATCCAGGCAGGTGAATACGTTGCACCGATTAATACATCGACATCGGTAAAGGCCTTAGCAAGTATTCTTTGTGCCCAGGCTAAATTACGTGCACGCTTTGCTTTGTAAGCGTTATTGCGCCCACCTAGTTTGATCGCCTTATCAAATAGCTCTTGGGCGAAGTATGTAAGTTCGCTATCTCGGTGCGCACTGTTATATGCAACGACATCGGCTAAGGATTTTAATGTTGTATCGGCGCGCGCACTTAAATATGCGCCCATTGCATCGAATAATTCGTGCAGTAAAACTTCATACTCATCGCTATCGACATTATCACCTGGGGCCTTTAATGCAACCTCTACGAGCGTTAGGCCAGCCTTAGATAGCTTGGAAAGTGCGCTGTCAAATAGCGCATCGGTTGCGCTGTGACCAGTGAGCCAAGATCGCACGACTCCGATCTTTACATTTCGAACCTCGTCGGTGGCCTGTAGTAAACCAGTTGTGGCGCTCATGATCTCTAATAGCAGCGCAGCATCTTTAACCGAGCGCGCCATTGGTCCCGGTGAATCTTGGTTAGCACTAATTGGCACAATGCCCTGTGTTGGAACAAGGCCAACGGTGGGTTTGATTCCAACGCAGCCGCTAAGGGATGCTGGACAGATAATTGAACCATCGGTCTCAGTTCCAACGGCTAAAGTAACTAATCCTGCAGCAACTGCCGCCCCTGATCCAGATGATGAGCCACCGGCGCTGTGTTTGTGTATCCAAGGATTTGCAGTTAACCCCCCGACGGCCGACCATCCGCTAGTCGATGATGTGGAGCGAATATTTGCCCACTCAGATAAATTTGTCGATCCGATGATGTTGGCACCGGCTGCGCGCAATCGCTTAACTAACTGCGAATCGTGCATTACTGGATGATCCAATAGCGCGGTAGAGCCTGCAGTGCCCGGCAGGCCAATGGCTTCGATATTGTCCTTAATAACTATTGGTAGCCCTGCAAGAGGTGAATTGGGATCAAAGCTCTTACCATCGCTCTTTGGAGCAAGGGCCAACATTGAGTTGAGTTCGTAGCCCGTCGCATCGATCTCTTCAATGCGATCAAGGGCATCGGCGGCAAGTGCTGCCGGTGTTGTTGCACCCGTGTGCAGATCATTTATTGTTTCAACGGCCGATCGCGCAAAAACCATTTTCTTAGGTTAGTCGTTATTGCTCAATCAACAACCCATGGAAGAGGTTTAGCCCTGCCTGAGAGTTAGCCCTGCCTGAGCCCTTATCTCTTAAAGGTTTTTCGCACCTGCCCAGAGATACGCTTTCCAATTTTCGATAACTGAGCAGCTAGCGAGATGCCCAAGACTTTATCCTTGACTGGTTCATCTGGGGTTATGACATCGCGCAACGCTGGAGAGTTTTGATCGAGTGAGTCTGCGATGCGATCGATATTTGCAACCATTGAAAGCCCTCGCACGATCTGCTCTTGATCGGCATCCTTTGCATCTCCTATGAGGGATTCAGCTAATGCCGAGCTAGCCTCACGTGCATCGGTAGTTGCACTTTGATTAGAATCATCGGCACTAGGCCCATCTGATTCAAACTTAGATGAGATCGCATAGCTGGCAGCAGATAGAGCAACGGCAATCGCCTTCTGTGTTGAATCTGCAATACCTCCGCTTACCGATGAATCAAATAATGTGCGGGCAATAGTGCGGATCTGAACAACGGTGTGTTCGAGTGCGATGCCTTGAATGTAAATCTCTTCGGCCTCATCTTTTCTAGCCGTTGGAAACCAGCGCGCATGTCCGCGGGCTTCAACTGATTGTGCGCGAATCGCTGGGATCTCTTCGATTAATAAACGGGCCTTAGCTAACCAGTTACCAGCCTCTTTTTGCGTGTATCCACTCGCAACGCCCTCAGACATCATTGCTAAGAGCTTTGCCGCCTTTCTACTCACTGTTGTTATCTGTTCGATTGAGCGACCGACAGGGGTTTTAGAGTGAGAGAAATATGAGAATAAGATTGCAATTGCGGCACCGATCAGAGTTGATCCCAATCGGTTAAGGGCAGTGCTCTCAGATAGACCTGGGCCAATAACAATCAATGCCGTAACTGGAACATTGACCGATGCAACTTCCCCCAAATGCAATGCCCGTGAAATAACTGCACACATAATAATGGTGATACCAACGGATATAAAACCAAAATTAAAGAGCGTGACCGCTGTTAATGCAACGCTTGCACCGATAGCTGTTCCAACTATCTGGCCGAAGCCCTCGCGCAGTGATTTATGTAGAGAGATACGGATAGAGAGCGTGCATACAATCGCGGCGACAACTCCACCTTTATTCACAAGCACATCACCGACTAGCCAGGCGGTTGCCCCGGCTAAGCCGGCAACAACAATCTGTCTGACCCATCTTCGACGCTCGGTAAAGAGAGCGATAACTCTTTTGCCTAATCCCTGGTGTTTGCTCATGATGGCTTCAAGTCTACTGATTGCGGTGCTTTGGTTATGATTGGGGCATGAGAAAAAGCATTGCAATTATTCTATGTGCGATATTTCTCGCCCCAATAACAGCTAGTGCAGCCGGTTCTGGCGATAAGTACGCAGATGCTCAAACGGGCTTAACCTATACGCTCTATAAGCCCAGCAATACTCTGGGTCTATCTGCAAGCAAGTTCCAATTGATTACCTGTAGCGTTGGCGCCGAACAATGGTTGTATGTAAAGTATGGTGGCACTAAGCGATATATCGAGATTATGGAGACCATGGCAGGAGTTAAATGCTCCAACCCAGGTCTATCCAAGCAGCTCAAAAACGTTGTAATCAATGGAATAACCGCCGAGTTATATGTCTACTGTGACCCGACTAAACCAGCCTTATCTGCTAAGTGCGGCACGGTCGATATCGCACGCGTGGGCGGCTATCTGTTGTTTACTAATAAGGCAGCCAAGAACTTAAAGCGCACAGAGATTCAAGTTCAAGCAATCGGTGGAGTTACATATGCCCAGTTATTAATCGTTGCTAAATCTTTAAAAACGGTAAAAGCAAGCGGCAGACCCTTACAGGAATCGACATCGGGATTAAATGAGCCAACTCCAACTCCTACACCCACAGCTACTGGTGATCCCATTGGGGCAATTGGCCAACCGGTGAGCCCAGGTGCCAATAATTTGGTTCTGACTACTGCCTCATATCTTCCAACTCCTCCAAAAGGCGGAAGCGACGAGTATCGATGCTTCTTACTCGATCCTAATTTTAATAAAGATTCATTTCTTCAATCAGTTTCAATTGAGCCAGATAACTTGAAGGTTTCACACCATGGAATTCTCTACAAAGTCGAGGCTGCAAGCGTTGCCGCTTCAAAGGCGATCGATAAAGAAACATCTGAGGTTGGCTGGCCATGTTTTGGTGATACAGGTATTCCTGGTGCTAATGCCTTTGCGGCGGCATCTCCATCTAGCTGGATCTCTTTTTGGGCGCCAGGTGGAAATTTTAAGGCATATCCAGTTGGGACTGGGATGCTGGTTTCTGCAGGAGATCAATTCATTTTGCAGTCACACTTCCACGTCGTTGCAGGCCAATCTCCAACTCAAAATATGGCCTCGATGAAAGTCTCACTCACTCTTGCTACTACCGTTGTTGATAGATTAAAAACACTTTTGATCGCCGCTCCCATTGAGGTCCCATGCTCACCAAAAGAGTCAGGGCCGCTGTGTACACGATCTGCAGCTTTAAATGATTTAGCTCAACGAACATCAGATAAGGCGGCTTTCCAGGAGAGCGGATTGCTCTTTATCTGTGGCAAGAATGTAACAAACCCGCTGCCTAGTTCAGTATCTGACTGCACAACGACTATCCGTTCCCCGATAAAGATTTACGGCGTTACCGCTCACATGCATCAGCTAGGTAAAAACATAAACCTGACCTATACCGAGTTTTCAACTAAAAAGGAGACGGCCATAATGAGTCGTCCGGTCTGGGATTTTGATAACCAAACTACTGATTGGCTCACAAAGCCGCTATTTGCGATGCCTGGGGATACTTTGAAAGTGACATGCACATTTGATGTTGGCCTTCGGGCACTACTGCCAGAGTTTAACAATATCTCCCCCAACTATATTGTTTGGGGTGAAGGCACCCGTGATGAAATGTGTCTTGCAATTATTAACTACACCGACTAACTCAACACTATCTCTTAGGGTGCGCCAAGAACCAATCAACAACCTTTAGTCCAAAATTTGCATCAAATGCCGGATTATGTGATCCACTATTAATTGTCCATAGCTCCACTGCTGAGCGCGGACATGAATACACAGAGGCAACAGTTTCGAAACCCTCAAGGCTGCTCACTAAATCCAAAGCTGCTCCAACAGCTGGTGTCACTGAACACTTATCTATCCGCGCCCAGCGTTTCGTACTTTCCACCGCGCCGGTATAGGCGTTCTGAAAGAGAGATCCCCCGTCATAGTTAATAACATCATCACTTGTGCCGTGGATATGTAGAACGTTTACTGGCGATTTAGCCCCGCATGATTGTGGATCAAGATCCATTGCACCAGCCAGGCCTGCGATAGCGGCCACTGTTTGTGGATGAGTGCAGGCAAATCGATATGTCATGAAGTGGCCATTAGAGTGCCCAAATACGTAGATACGTTTCGGATCTACCAATGCTTTACTTGATATCTCATCGATGAGTGATTCAATAAATGCAGCATCATCGACTGGATTATTATTGAAATTACAGCATGCATTGGAAGCGTTCCAGAATTGAGATCCCTCTGAATCTGGCAGACCATCAGGGGCGGCGTATATAACCCCGCGCTTTTGTGCAGCGAGATTCATTCCTGTAAATTTTTGATGATTAAGGCCTGTACTGCTATATCCATGTAAATCAATCAATAGCGGCGCAGGTACATCTTTAGAATAACCAGCGGGCAGAGTAACAAAAGTTGGTCGATCTTTCCCAACAGTAAGAATCGCTGATGAAACTGTGGATTCTGCTGAGGTTAAGTCTCGGCTGACTGGACTATTTGTAAAGACCACGGCAGCTGCAACTACTAAGAGCACGGCAATGGCAGTTGAGGCCATCTTGCCTAAGCGCTGTGGCAGGCCACCGATACTGCTCTGCCTATCTTGTGCTAAATCCTTAATAACATTAATAAAGTGAAAGGCGACACCGAGCATTGCACCAACGGCTAGAACCCATAGTGGCGGTGTGCGATCAGTGGCATAGAAGATCGATGCTGGCAGTGCAGCACATGCCACGGCATATGGCAGTGGTGAAAGAGGTGAGAATTTAAAGTAGAAGTTATAGGCGATGCCACAACCAACCCCAAGTAGATAAACCAAGCCACCCTTGATACCCAGTGGTCCAATCATATTTGCGATAACGGCGATTGGCAGAAGAATAAAGGTAGCCTTGCGAAGTTGCTGCAGGGTTATCGTGCCAGCAACTAGTGGTTTATTTAATCGTGCGTGTTTTAGATCATCACTGTAATCATAAATATCATTGCTCCAGCCGATGATTAGCTGACCCAGGAAGACCGTAAAGGCAATTACATATGCAGGGCCTTCCCACCACAAGCGCATAGCAAGTGCACATGAGATCGCAGTGATGAGCATCGTGGGGCCAAAGTGGGCCGCCTTTGCATAGGCACCTAGCTTCAAGAATGGCAAGTGGTATCAGCTGCCTGCAATGGTGCGACGTCCATTCCTGGGCTGCGCTTGAAGAAACCAGAGGGTTTTAAATGAAAACCAGTTCGTTCAACTGGCATAACTGGCCAGTCCTCTGTGCGGGGAATGTGATTGGTTCCAAAGACGTACCAAAGAACAATATCGGTATTTTCAGTTGGTCGATCGGCGGCGGTCCATTCGGGTAGACCTGCACCGCCTTCGTGTTGAAATGGATAATCTCCAGCTGGATAGCGCTCTTGATCTCTATTAGGAGTTACCCATAAATGCTTATACATAAAGCCGGCGCGCTTGCCTAAGATAGAGTCTTGAAGGGCTAGCGGAAAAGTTGTATGCCCAGGAATTAATTTATAGCCAACGCTTTGTCCCATATGGTTCTTCTTATTGGGATTTACTATCTTCCAGAAACGACTCTTCATTGGATCAATTAATCGCTGTGCTTTTTTCTCACTCGCCAAGATAGTTTCGCGGCTCTCATAGGCTCCCCCGTAAGGATTTTTCTCTCCTAGTGGATGCGCAAAGGATTCAACCTCAACGACGCTATTTTCGCTGCCATCAATATCTAGATCCATACGTGCACAGAGAATATGTTGGTGATACGGGGCCC
>SHVG01000054.1 GCA_009691145.1 Candidatus Planktophila sp.
TCAACCTCATTTTGGAATCTACGGGCCGCTCCTCCATCATTTGTAAAGATTGCGGTGCCGTTGCCGTATTGATGTGAGTTAACAAGGTTTAAAGCCTCGTCGTAGGTATTAACGCGAATAACGCTTAGAACTGGACCAAAGATCTCATCGCTATAGACCGACATCTTGGGTGTTACGTTATCGAGCAAAGTTGGTCCAAGGAAAAATCCATCACCATCAACCTTTAGATCGCGGCCATCAACTACAACAGTTGCGCCTTCTTTAGCGCCGGCTTGGATATATGAGGCAACTTTGTCGCGGTGAACGGCTGTAACAAGTGGGCCCATATCGGCGCCCTTGCTGCCATCGCCTGTAACGATATTGGCCATGCGGGATTTGATGCGGGCGACAAGTGCGTTACCGATTGGTTCAACGGCAACGATTGCAGAGATCGCCATACAGCGCTCACCGGCTGAACCAAAGCCAGCGCTAATTGCGGCATCGGCGGCAAGCTCTAAATCGGCATCGGGCAAAACAACCATATGATTTTTTGCCCCTCCCAAAGCTTGTACGCGCTTGCCGGCTTTAGTGCCGGTCTCGTAGACGTAGCGCGCAATTGGAGTAGAGCCAACAAAGGAAATTGATTTAATTCCTGGATGCACTAACAATGCATCGACAACTTCTTTATCTCCGTGCACAACGTTAAAGACACCATCGGGCAGCCCCGCCTGCCTCCAAAGCTCGGCCATTAACATTGCAGCACTTGGATCTTTTTCAGAGGGCTTAACAATCACGCTATTACCACAGGCGATTGCAACAGGGAAAAACCACATCGGAACCATGGCTGGAAAGTTAAAGGGAGAGATAATTGCAACAGGGCCAAGGGCTTGTCGGATTGAATAGACATCAACACCGCTTGAAACCTCTTCAGAGAAGCCACCTTTTAATAGATGTGGAATTCCACAGGCAAATTCAACGACTTCAAGGCCACGTGTTACTTCACCTATGGCATCGCTTAATACTTTTCCATGCTCATCGGTAATAAGGGCGGCAATCTTCTCTTTGTTCTGTTGTACTAATTCTCGGAATGCGAAAAGTACCTGGGTGCGCTTGGTCAGCGAACTATGTCGCCACGCCGAATATGCAAGAGTTGCCGCATCTACTGCACTCTCAACCGTTGCCGCGTTTCCAAAGGCGACGCTCTTAGTGGTTTTGCCTGTGGCGGGGTTGTAAATATCCCCGCTGCGTTCTGGTTTTGTCGTATCGAAGGCGCCGTTGATCCAATGCGTAATCTGATCCATAGGTGCAATCTACTTCAGAGCGTTAGAATGGCGCCACCTACTAGTTAAAAGGCCAGTGTAATGACGACTCCAATTAATGACCCAGACAAGCAGGCGGCCGTTAGTGCTGCAGACCATAAGTACGTCTTTCACTCCTGGTCGGCCCAAGGCGCAATCTCGCCTATGCCCGTTGCAAGTGGCTCGGGCTCGCGTTTTTGGGACCATGCCGGCAAAGTTTATTTGGATTTCTCCTCACAACTTGTCTTTACAAATATCGGTCATCAGCACCCTAAAGTTATTAAAGCGATTCAAGCACAGGCTGAAGTTCTCACAACTATTGCACCCCAACATGCAAATGATGCGCGCAATGAAGCGGCCCAGCGCATCGTAGAGCTGGCTGGTGCCAACTTTGTCAAAGTCTTCTTTACTAATGGTGGCGCCGATGCGATTGAAAACGCGATCCGCATGGCACGTATGCACACAAATAAGCACAAAGTTCTTTCAACATATCGTTCGTATCATGGCAATACGGGGGCTGCGATTAATGCAACGGGTGATCCGCGTAGATTCCCTAATGAGTTCGCATTTGGTCATGTTCATTTTTGGGGACCTTATTTATATCGCACCGCTTTTTGGGCTAAAGATGAGGCCGAAGAGTGCAAGCGTGCGCTAGAGCATCTTGAGCAGACAATTATCTTTGAAGGTCCTAACACCATCGCAGCCGTATTAATTGAATCAATACCTGGCACTGCCGGAGTCTTAATGCCACCTAAGGGTTATCTGGAAGGCATACGTGCACTGTGCGATAAGTACAAGATTTTATGGATCGCCGATGAGGTCATGTCGGGCTTTGGTCGCACCGGAAAATGGTTTGCTTACCAGCATGGCGCAGCAGCTCCAGATTTAATTACCTTTGCTAAGGGCGTTACATCCGGTTATATCCAACTCGGTGGCGTAGTCATTAGCGAGCCAGTATCAAAGACATTTGATGAGAGAGTATTTGCCGGTGGCCTGACATATATGGGCCACCCACTGGCATGTGCAACGGCCGTTGCAACTATCGATCTCATGAAGGAAGAGAAGATGTTAGAGAACGCCACAATGATTGGTGAGGCCATCTTGGGGCCAGGGCTGCGCGAATTAGCAAAGAAGCACAAGGTCATCGGCGATATCCGTGGCGTAGGTGTGTTCTGGGGCGTTGATATGGTCAGCGATCGCGCAACACACGAGCCCCTTGCACCGTATGGCGCATCGAGTCCTGCGATGAATGAGTTAGTAGCGGCCTGTAAGAAAAATGGCTTAATGCCATTTAATAACTTCAACCGCATTCACTTGTGCCCACCATGCAATATCTCAGTTGCAGATGCACAGTTGGGTCTTGAGATTTTGGATAAGTCCTTAGCTGAAATCAGAAAGTACTACACCGGCGCTTAAATTAAACGTTGAACCTAAATTCAACGACGTCACCATCGTGCATGACGTACTCCTTACCCTCCATGCGTACCTTGCCCTTTGACTTTGCTTCGGCCATAGATCCTGCTGCGATTAGATCATTAAAGGAAACGATCTCGGCCTTAATAAAACCCTTTTGAAAATCGGTATGGATAACACCGGCGGCCATTGGCGCAGTATCTCCCTTATGAATCGTCCATGCACGAACCTCTTTTGGCCCAGCCGTTAAATAGGTTTGTAAACCTAATGTGCGAAAACCAACGTGGGCCAGCGTTGCAAGACCTGGCTCCTCTAATCCAATTGATTGCAAAAGCTCGAGCGCATCTTCATCGCTTAATTCGGTGAGCTCTGCCTCGGTCTTGGCATCTAAGAAAATCGCCTCTGCCGGTGCAACCAGGGCCGATAGATTGGCGCGTAGATCGTTATCGCTTAATTCGGCGGCATCGACGTTGAAAACATATAGGAATGGTTTAGCCGTAAGAAGTTGCAGTTCGGCGATGAGTGAGAGATCGACTGTGCTACTAGATAATGGTTTGCCAGAGTTAAGAACGGCCTCGGCCTCTTTAACGGCATCGAGAATATGTTGGCGCTCTTTGTGCACACGCGCCTCTTTTTCAAGTCGGGGCAGAGCTTTTTCAATTGTCTGTAAATCAGCCAGGGCAAGTTCGGTATTGATAATCTCCATGTCACCGGCTGGATCAACACGGCCTTCGACGTGAATAACATCGCCATCGCTAAAGACGCGGATAACTTGGCAGATCGCATCGGTTTCGCGGATATTGGCCAAGAACTTATTTCCAAGGCCTGCGCCCTCGGATGCGCCCTTTACGATTCCGGCGATATCGACGAATGAAACGACGGCGGGAAGCAGAGTCTGAGATCCAACGATCGTGGCCAGGGCGGCCAAGCGCGTATCGGGTACACCCACGACGCCGACGTTGGGTTCGATCGTGGCAAAGGGATAGTTGGCGGCCAGGACGTTGTTCTTAGTCAGGGCGTTGAAGAGAGTGGATTTACCCACGTTTGGCATGCCGACGATTCCGATTGAGAGGCTCATAAGGAGTAGAGCCTACGCGCAAATGTCAGTGCGCCCTGCCACGATAGCCCCATGCCCACATATGTAGTGACACTTCTCATTGGCCTTTTTGCAGGAGGTGCGATCGGCTATCTATTGCGTGCGATGAGATCTGGTAGCGCCGTTGCCGATCGCGCCCTGCTCGATGATTACAAGGCCCAGTTGGCCGATGAGCGCGGCAAAAGTGAATCGGCCGTTAAGTTAAATGCCGAACTCGTTGCGATGAAAGAGTCGGTGCAAAAACTCTCAACACAATCTAATGAGGCCAATCGAATCCGCACCGAGGCCGAGGCAAAACTTGAGACCACTATTAATGAGATGCGCCGGGCTTCGGAATCTATCTTTGATGAGACTAAGAAAATCGCTGGCGCCTTATCTAATAATCAAACACGTGGAAAGTTCGGTGAGGCACAACTCGAACTCTTACTCCAAGGTGCTGGGCTTCGCCAGGGCCACGAATACAACAGACAGAAAGGGATGAGCGATAGCGACTCTTCGGGTATTCCAGATATCACCGTGAAGATGCCCGGTGGTAGCTCCATCTTTATCGACTCTAAATTTCCCTTTGATCGCTTTATCGAGGCCTTTGATCCAGCTAGTCAGGGCGATCGCGATGAATTATTACAAGCGCACAGTAAAGATCTCCTCAAGCACGTTGATGCACTCGCAAAGCGCGGCTATCACAAATCGGCCGGCTCCCCCGACTTCGTTGTGCTCTTTGTCCCCTTTGAAACCCTTCTCTCTGAAGCACTGCGAATCGATCCTAACTTTTTGGAGAAGGCCTTTAAAGTCGGCGTCACCGTTGCAACGCCAACATCGATGATGGCCCTGCTGCGCACTATCGGCTATATCTTTACCCGCAATAAGCTAGCCGAAAATGCCGATGAGATCCAAAAGGTTGCAACCACGTTTTTAAAAAACATTACTCTGCTGCATACCAAGATCGTGGCCGTCGGTAAGGCGATTACATCAACGGCTAAGGCCTACGAAGATTTAGTGCCAACTGCTGAGAAGACTGTGCTCAGCCCCGCCCGTCGAATTCATAACTTGGGTGTATCAGGTGATAAAGATAAACTCGCCATTGAATATCCCGATGCACCTGCATCGGTGCGCGAGTTAAAGAGCGGTGAGATTGGTGGCGATGATGATTTCATCGATGCCGAAGAGATTAGCGATGAGGATGAGTAGATGAGCAGCACCGGCAAAATTGCGATTACGGGACCTGGCTTAAAGAAGCAGGGCGTCGTTGTTATTCAAGCCCTCCTCATCGGCTTCTTTACTCTCATCGAGCTCTGGCTGCGCAACGGTGTCGGCATTATTACTGGTGTAGTCCTTCTCGCCTCTTTTTACGGCGGCATCCGCTTTGGCCGCCCAGGAACAACCTATGTTGCAGTCGTTACCCCGCCCTTGGTCTTTGCCGGGGGCACACTTTTCTGGACATTACTTCTCGATGGCTTTAAGCCCTCACGCGTTGGCATCGATCTCATCGCAGCCCTCGCCAGTGAGGCGCCATTTTTAATTATCGGTGCGATCTATGGCTGGTATGTTTTTCTTAATGCAAAAGCTAAAAAGAAACCCTCTAAGCATCGCGCTTAATTAAATCTCTCCCGCCGCCTTTAGATCTTTACGTAGCTCAGGTGGCAGAGAAAAGAGCAAGGACTCCTGCATCGCAGTAACGGTTTCAACATCACCAAAGCCACGCTCGGCTAGCCAACTCAAGACATCATCGACCAAGATCTCAGGTACCGATGCACCACTAGTTAAACCAATAGTTTCAACACCCTTTAGCCAATGCTCTTGAATCTCTTGGGCGTAATCGATTAAGTGCGCCGCCTTTGCCCCGTACTCCAATGCCACCTCGGCCAAGCGCACCGAGTTAGAGGAGTTCTGCGAGCCGACAACGATTACTAGATCGGCATTGGCTGAGATCGCCTTGATCGCCTCCTGTCGGTTCTGTGTTGCATAGCAAATATCATCACTGGGTGGATCTTGAATTCCAGGAAAGCGCTCTCTTAGAATCGCAACTACCGAGAGAGTCTCATCAACGCTCAACGTGGTCTGCGATAACCAGACTAGTTTTTTGCCAGGTGTTGGCACCACAGTGCGCGCACCATCTAAACCATCGACAATGCGCACTTGGCCTAGGGCCTCACCAGCAGTGCCCACAACTTCTTCATGGCCCTCATGCCCAATAAGTAATATCTCGGCATCTTCTTGTGCAAAACGACGGACTTCGTGGTGCACTTTGGTAACCAATGGACAGGTTGCATCGATAATCTTTAGATTTCTCGTCGCCGCCTCGGTGTGAACAATCGGTGCAACACCGTGAGCAGAAAAGACAACGGTCTTACCCTCTGGAACCTCATCGGTCTCATCGACAAAGATCGCACCCTTTGACTCTAACGATGCGACAACGTGCACGTTGTGGACTATCTGTTTACGAACATAGACAGGTGCGCCATAGAGTTTGAGTGCTTTTTCAACGGTGACAACGGCGCGATCAACACCGGCGCAATATCCGCGAGGCGCAGCAAGCAGAACTCTCTTAGCCATGGGATGAGTCTATTAGGCTCATCCCATGTTCGAAACTTCAAGTGATGCCCCAGCAACGGTAGCCGTT
>SHVG01000007.1 GCA_009691145.1 Candidatus Planktophila sp.
TGGCTTATGCAGCGAGTTCGAAAGCTTGCTGATTTTTGTCAGCAGTTATTTTTTGCACGGATTATTGGTTTACGAGATCATTCCGGCTTCCTCGGCCCGCTTCTCCTGCCTCAACATCCAAAGTCGAGACCGTTCACCCCCAAGATTTATTGTGCTTTCACACATGGCACTTGGAAAAAAGAAACGTAATTTCTTTCTCTATGTAGTTGTCAATACTGCGTGACGTCGCAACATCACCCTAGTTTTTTTACAAACTAAGAAGGTTTCGGAAGCGGCGGTAGGCTAAGTGTAGGTCATCAACACAGGCTTTCATAATCCACGAAAATCACGCTTGCGAAGGAATTAATCCTCGTAGCCCTTAGGGGCCTTGCCACTTTTGCCAGAGCTACCCCGCGAAACAACGCGTGCAACTTCGCGATCTGCCTCGCGCGCCTTAATCGCCTCGCGCTTATCGTGGGCTTTCTTTCCACGGGCAACTGCGATTTCAACCTTAGCTTTGCCATCTTTAAAGTAGAGCGAGAGTGGAACAAGTGTTGTTCCAGAGTCCTTTAGCTTTCCAATGAGCTTTGTTAGCTCGGCCTTATGCACCAGAAGTTTGCGATCGCGCCGCGGAGTGTGATTCGTCCACGTTCCCTCTGTGTATTCCGGGATATGCACGCCGCTCAGCCATAACTCTCCGTCATTGACCATGGCAAAGCCATCGATCAGCGATGCTCGACCGAGTCGTAGTGATTTAACCTCTGTGCCCATCAAAACCATGCCACACTCAAAGACATCCTCGATTGAATAATCGTGGCGAGCCTTCTTATTTTGGGCAATGACCTTGCGGCCTACCTCTTTAACCATAACCGCATCACCGCCCTCACTCTAAAACGAACTCTCTCGTTCTATAACCTCGGTGCTTATTCTCTCATTAAGAGCGCAGTGATTAGACCTTTAAGTAGCGGCGCAGCGTGATAACCGATGCAGTGGTGGAGACGAATAAACCGGTGGCCAGCAGATAGCCAGATGCGACCCAGACTTCGTTCCAGCCAAAGAACTTTGTAAATGTAAGAAGTGGGGCGACCTTAGAGTCCACGACGCTTTTGAGCACGGCCAATAAGCCCGTCGCTAATCCCCAACCGATAATCGCTGAGATAACGCCCTCGAGAAGAAATGGAAGTTGAATCGACCACGATGATGCTCCGACGAGCTTCATTACTCCCGTTTCACGGCGGCGGTTGAAGGCGGCGATTCGGAGTGTGTTACTTATTAATAGCGCCGCAGTGAGCACCGATGCCAAACCAACGAGTAATGCGCCGTTGCGCAACACCTCTAAGAGTTTAAAGAACTTCTCCAAAATGCCGCGTTGATCCTGCACGACATCTACTCCAGGGCGTCCAGAGAATGCGCTAACGATTACTGCAAACTGAGTTGGATCCTTGAGCTTCACCCGAAATGACTCTGGAAGTTGATCGGCAGTTACGTTCTGGGCGATCGCAGAGTCTTTAAAGCGCTCCTGGAAACGGGCAAAGGCCCGTGACTGTGATTCATAAAAAACACTATCGACTGCCGGCATATTTTGAATATCCTGTTGAATCGCAAGACGTTGCGTCGATGTAACTACTCCGCCAGAACATGATGGTGACTCTGAGAGCGATCCACATAAAAAGACTGAGACCTCAATCTTGTCATACCAATAATCCTTCATCGCATCGACCTGTGCATTGGCCAGAAGGCCGATTCCAAGCAGTGACAAAGAGATCGCTGTCGTAACGATTACGGCAAATGTCATCGTCATGTTTCGACGCAGACCAATACCAACTTCACTTAAGAGAAATCGCGCGCGCATCGTTTACCCCTCTACCAGTGCCAATGAAATCATCTCGAACTTCAATTATCCCGTGTAACCGTATACGCCGCGCACTTGATCGCGGATTACATGGCCAAGATCTAGCTCGATAACGCGCTTGCGCATCTGATCGACTATCCCTGAATCATGCGTGGCCATCAAAACAGTTGTGCCCTCGCGATTAATGCGATCAAGCAGTTTCATGATTCCTACGCTTGTTGCAGGATCCAGGTTTCCAGTTGGCTCATCGGCGATCAAAATCGGCGGACGGCTGACATATGCACGCGCGATTGCAACGCGTTGCTGTTCGCCACCTGAAATCTCTGAGGGCAAGCGATCGCCCTTATCGTCAAGGCCAACGAGCTCTAGCACCTCAGGGACTTCGCGGTTAATCTCTTTCTGCGAATATCCCAGCACATGCAGAGTGAAGGCAACGTTTTCGGTAACAGTTTTATTAGGCAGTAGGCGGAAATCTTGAAAGACGGTACCAACCTGACGGCGAAGCTCTGGAACTTTGTGATTTGCAAGCGTGCCTAAATCTTTACCAGCGACATGAATGATGCCCGATGTCGGACGATCTTCGCGCAGAATCAGGCGGAGAAAAGTTGACTTACCTGAACCCGATAATCCGACAAGGAAAACAAACTCGCCCTTTACGATCTCAAGGTTTACAGATTCAAGGGCTGCCCGTTCTTGACCTGGGTAGATCTTGGTGACGTTCTCAAAGCGAATCATCTCAATCTCCCGAAATAGTTCAGGCCCACGTTCTATTTCGCCGTGAGCGCTCTGCCCATAGTTTATGGATGTATGGCGCAAATCGACACATCTAACGCGCAATTGAGCCTGTGAAAATGTGAGATTGAGCCAATTTGCCAGACTATGAGCTACGGCGCCAGCGAATTCCCGCTTCGATGAACTCGTCGATCTCACCATTTAAAACCGCCGATGTGTTTCCAGTTTCATAATCGGTACGTAAATCCTTCACCATTTGATACGGCGCAAGCACATATGAACGCATCTGGTTTCCCCATGATCCTGAATTATCGCCCTTTAGAGCATTCATCTTCGCCTGCTCTTCTTGGCGGCGGCGCTCCAATAACTTCGACTGCAATACTGCCATTGCCGTTGCCTTATTTTGAATCTGCGAACGCTCGTTCTGACAGGAGACAACAATTCCCGTTGGAATATGCGTCAAGCGCACGGCCGAATCAGTTGTATTCACACCTTGACCACCAGGACCTGATGAGCGATACACATCGGTGCGTACCTCTTTTTCATCGATCTCAACGTGATCGCTCTGTTCAACAACTGGCACAACTTCAACACCGGCAAATGATGTGTGACGTCGGCTCTGGCTATCAAAGGGTGAGATGCGAACTAAACGGTGCGTGCCCTGCTCGACCGACAATGTTCCATATGCATATGGCGCGCTCACGCGAAACGTTGTTGATTTGATTCCCGCTTCCTCTGCATATGATGTTTCCAAAACATCGACTGGAAAATTATGGCGTTCGCAATAACGCAGATACATACGCATAATCATTTCGGCCCAATCAGCGGCCTCAACTCCACCAGCCTCTGAGCGAATAGTGATCAGTGCATCGCGATCGTCGTACTCGCCATTAAGTAATGTCTGTACCTCTAACTCACTAATTGATTTCTTCACAGCATCTAACTCGCGCTCGGCATCGGCGGTTGCGCTTCCATCGGGCTCACTTGCCGCTAGCTCAAAGAGAATTGGTAGATCCTCAACTCGTCTGCGAAGTCCGGTCAGCTTATTAATCTCAGCCTGCACCCGCGATAAGCGGCTCGTTACCTTTTGAGCATTCTCTGGATTATCCCAAAGATGAGGGGTTCCAGCCTCTTCCTCAAGAACTACTGACTGGGCACGCAGCTTGGGAATATCTAAAACCTTTTCAATTGAAACAAGGGTCGCGTCAATGACACCGATCTCTAATCCATATTCGCGCGCTGCCATGCATGAAGGATAGCCCAGTTGCGATTAATGCAAACGAACTCCGAAGAGATAAAAGCCCTCTTGAACTTGGTTAGTGGTACCGGCCGTGGATGTAAGGATCGCCGAATCCATTCTTGAAAATGGGACAGTAAATGGAAACTTGACTTCGGCATATGTTGATACCTCAAGGGATGATCCATCACACTGTAAATCTCTTAAGACAATCCCCTGTAGCTCCTGTCGCTTCATCGCTCCATCATCATCGCTCCAACTCTGGAGTTCGAGCATGACATCAAGGAGCGCTCGGCCGCAGTTGATTGGAATCGGCCTGTGATCACGATGAGTGATTAAGGCAAGTGGCGCGGCAAACATTGTTCCTTTGCCGGTGTAATACGCCGACTTATCTAATGAATGCACGCCGCGTTGCGCCGCCGCCTCTGTGGCTTGGGCTAGCGATCGTTTAGCAACTAATACCGTCGCGACATCTGTCATCACCATAAGGGAAGCAACGGTAATAAAAAATAATCCGATAATCACAACACTTAGCGAGCCGCGCTCATCGCCAATAATTGCACGAGATAACTTCCTCACATCCATGGGCTTATATGTTCCTGGGCCGAGGCCTCAATAGTGCGATGTGATTGCGCATCAATATATGAAACTGTTATGCGGATCCGCCCATTTGACGACAGACATGGATTATCCGAACAGTCATAGCGCGCTGAGAGAGTAGTGATCTCTCCCGGCGTCAACCCCAAGTGTGTAGCAATAACCGAAAGTGCCTGCGCAGAGAGTTCTCGCCCTGCGTGATCACTATCGCTTGCAACATATGCGCGCAGCCCTTCACGGGCCAAGACCCTAACGATCTCTTCATTACCGCTCACCGATGCAAAGTTATTGAGATAGATGAAGATTAAAATAAAGAGTGGAATCGCCAATGCAACAAACTCAACGATCGCACTTCCAGACTCTCCAGCCAATCTTGTACGGAGAGCACGCAGCATCAATTGATCGGCTCCATAATCGCAGCGCCCTTTACATCCGTCGATGGTGAGCCACCCATAAGCGCAATTAATCCCGGAACCATCTGCGGCAGTGCTGTTCGGCGATGAGTAATTAACAATCTAATGTGCGCAAACTGGTCGGGAGAATAAAGCTCAACTACCTCATCACTTGCATATATTTCACCGCTAATCGCCCGCCTGGATGCCTCACCCTGCGCAATGGCAGCATCACCATTGCGCAGATTGGTAGCGATTATGAGTTCGATGCCGACAAGAAAGAGAATGAGCAGCGGAATCAAGACCATGGCACTTTCAACATTTCCATCGTCACCTTTAATCGCTGCAACATTTCTCTTAATGTTTCGGCACGCGAAGGGCTTTACCTTTGTGGGTTTCTTGAGCCGCAGAGAGATTGCAGCAGTTGATAGAAAACACATGAGCCTCGCCTTAGCGAATGCCGTTCATTGCATCGAGAGAGTTCTTAAGAATCGCTGTCAGGCGTGGTGC
Source organism: Candidatus Planktophila sp. (assembly GCA_009691145.1). GTDB lineage: Bacteria > Actinomycetota > Actinomycetes > Nanopelagicales > Nanopelagicaceae > Planktophila. The sequence goes on from SHVG01000007.1 coordinate 5,300, forward strand.
TGCGATTGTCCAGATAGCTGTTACTAATCCCGTGGTCATGAGCACGACCAGTACCCATCCCGGAACATCCCCACGCTCATCACGCAGACGTGCATAAAAACCTTTGTGTGCACGAGTTAATCCATCGCGAAGTGAGATCTCTGCCTTTACGCAATTTGTTAATAAGCCCTTCATTACTCCTCCTAATTATTGTGGGTTGAATGTGTGCACAAGTCTTCTATTTGCCGCTGCCGCTAGCCTCAAAAGCAAAGGCACTTGTGTATATCGTGGCGCGCTCATTACCGAACTTAGGATCCAAAGATCTCTGCCGATGCACTGCCATCAGCACCACTTTCTGATGTATTACTCCACCTGCACCGACACTGTGGATGTCGAGAAAAGTGATTAAGGCTGGGCGTGAAGGGCTCGAGATAGTTCAGATAAATCTGCGCTCCTTTGAGCGCAGACTCCCCTGTATCAATAAATCGCAGAACTGCGTGAGCCGTAATCGCCGCTAACTGATGCGCGATCGCAATCGGTAGCTCCTCACTTGTTCCATTTGTCGCCGTTAACTGGCTATGGAACCTGCCGAATCTATCTTCGGCGGCCAGCGCTAGACATTGCAGACATGGAGTTACCCCTGGCTCGACTAATGGCCCACACAGTGCAACGCCGCCAGCGACCTTTCCGACTAGAAAGTGGTCATGTCCATCTTGCGTAAAGTGCTCAATTAATTCGGGTTCATAACTTCCGACAATAATTCGTAATGTGCGCTCTGGAAGCACCTCTGGTGCGGTTTTATTCATCGATGCGCGCTGTGATGCAACTGGAAAAAGCGACCACTCGCGCGAGAGCTCTTCTAGGCGCCCACGAAAATTCAGCCCAATATCGCTTATTCGTAGCGCACCAGTGCCTAAATCACCATCGCTGATAATTGGATGTTGCTGCATTGAAGTCAACGCTAAACGTGTATTTGTAACGCCGCTTGCAAGAAGAATTGAACAGATAAGTGTTGCCGTGCGCGAGCTACCAAAGATTTCAACACCAAAGTTTTGCCGAGTCGATAATAATTCAACGCCTCCATCATTTACTCCTGCCAGCCATGTTGCTTGACTGAGCTCGGGGGCAAGTCTTTTCTGCAACTGACTAAAAGCGGCATCAAGAGTTTGGTCTTTAGTATGTGCCGCACGTGAAGCAATCGTTGATTGAAAACGATTATGAAGAGTGATTTTATTTCGAACAGTATCGATGAAGTTTACATCTTTAAGTTGAGTCAGAACTTGATCTATAACCTCAATCGGTGCCGACAAAATCTCACTGATCTCTTGCGGTGTTTGCGAACCATTTAGCTGAGTGATGATTGCGCGAGCGCCTGCGTGAAAGATCTCGATTGCGTGGGTAGATGTTGCAACATGGATTGACTTCTCTTTAGCTGCCGATGCTCGGCTGATATAGATCCCGTTTTTTAGTCGAGGATACGAGTCGTGATGGATGGATAGCTTCTGGCTGATTTCTATATCGTTATATGTGGTTGTCATAGTGCTAAGAGTGCGCACCAAGTAATCACCACAAATACAGGGCCGGTGAAGCTGTGGAATTGTGCGCTAACTAACTACTGAGGGTTCCATCAGCATCGCGCTCTGTGTTTGAGCCTCTATCCATGGGCAAGGGAAAGACCCCGCCCCGCGATGGAGTCAGAGCCCGTCACTACTGCTAGACGCTCCAGCTAGCAACCAATAGTTGCAGGCGAGCGAAATTTAATTACTAGGCTTTTTTAAGGAAAGTGCTGATCTTGGTGCCGCAGACTGGGCAGACACCTTTAGCTGTTCGTCGACCTGAGTCGCTGACGCTAATGGTTCCCTCGAAGTCATGCTTTTCTTTGCACTTCACGCAGTAAGCAGTTCCTTTGTATGTCTCTGCCATTCTCTTCCTCCACTTCACGCCTGCACCCCACAAGGATGCTCCCCGTATGAGGCGGGCGTTGTTAAGCATGACGATACCCCTGGCTACCCAGATTTACGCCTAGCCAGGCTTACTTGCTAAGGAGTTTTTTCAGCTCATCGGGCAGGGCAAGCGCGGTTTCGGCCGCCTCATAACCATCTAAATAGGCGCTGGCGATTTCGGCCTTGGGGAACCTGGCCAAAATCGCATTGAACTCCTCGGCATGGTCGCTAATCTCTAAGTGAATCCCCTCGTGGAAGAGGACGAAGTCGAGGGCGTGGGCCGGGGCGCCCTTGAGCCGATCTGAGATGCGGATAGTGCGATCCACGCTGGTGCACGAGCCCCAGCGCTCGCGCATCGCTCGCCATGAGACATCTACGGGGCGGATGGCGATCTCAGGGGCTAATTCGCGCAGCAGCTCATCGATTCGAGCCGCTAAGGCGCTCTCACTCATCGTAATCGCCGCCTCTTGGGCACGGATCTTGGCGACCATCTCTGGAACCATCGCCCGTTCATCGGCCTTACTCATGCGCGCCGGGATAGAGACGACTATCCGACCGCCGGCCCTATAGGCCGAAATGTTCTTTTTGCGCCGAGTCGAGCGAATCACCACGATCTCGCCCTCAGTAATACCAGGCAGGGTCGCATCTGGATCTAAATCCCCATCCATATCAGGGGCTAGATCATCTAGAAAACTATCAAAGCTCACTCTCTGACGGTATCTGTAGAGGAGTAACTTTTGCGCAAAGCTCAACCACGTGTTGAGAGATTTAATTCGTGAGTAAGTTTTTCAAGGCGGAAAAATCGACTCCCTACACGATAAAAAACCCTCGTGTCAATGCGTTATTCAGTTGATTCTGCGGCCGATTCCATTTACGTTACAACTACGAACTCCTCGGATAACCGTTCTTTATCAGCAAGGGGAAGGCTGATACAGAATGAGCGCCCGGGGAGTTCGCTTTTGTTTTTTAGGGGCTAACCCAGCCGAGATGTTTTAGGGATGGGTAGTCTTTTAAAAATCTAGAGCGATGATAAATCGTCAGGGATTTGAATACTCGTTAGATAGTTTTCGGGAGTTAAGAGATCTGTCGCCGTTGGCAAGATGCCACTCCAAATTTGATCGCGCGATTGCATATCGCGAATCGTGCCAACGGACTGCCAAAAAGCGGCAGCCTCGCGCGCAAGACGCGGTGAGACTTCAAGGCCAAAGAGATTTGAAAAGAGTTGTTGCGTTGGTGCAGAGGTTGCACGGCGGCGACGTAGTGTTTCTTGCAGCGCTGCAATATTTGGTAAGCGATCACCGGCTGCTAGCCTCACAACGCATTCGCTCCATCCATCAACGAGTGCCAGAACGGTTTCAAGTTTTACTAATGCATCACGCTGAGCCGGAGTCTCCTCCGGTGTGAAGATTCCCTCATTGAGCGCCATCGTAAAACTCTCAGGCTTTGTTGGATCGAACTCGGCAGAATCGGCGGCAGATGCATCGAAAATCTCTTGAGCTTGGCGTTGAATTGCAACGATATCGATATGAATTCCACGTGCGTAATCTGAAATCGCGCTACGAATATAGGAAACTAACCATGGGTTATGTGAAAATAATCGTGCACCGGCGCTCTCACGAAGGGCATGAAAGATGCGGATTTCATCGATTGGAATATCTAAATCCTGTGCCCACTCATCGATATTTTGCGGGACTAGGGCCGGATATACGGGATCAACAAGGGGCAGACCAACGTCGTGAATACCCGTGGCAGAGCCGGCTAGGCCACCGATCGATTGACCAAGTTGCGTTGCCATAAGCGAGCCAATAAATGAGCGCAGTAGTGTGGCGATCATTCCCACTGGAATCTGCATCTGAGCTTCGGCCAAACTCTGTGCATCATCGCCGGCAGAGTCTCGTAGTAGTTCTGAGATCGCACTCGTTAATCCCAGCGCAAGTGGCTCAACTGAAATCTGCCATCCTGCAAGAGTGGCATCGACCCAATCGCTTCGAGCGAGAGTGGAGTTAGCGGGGACCGTTGACTGTGGAAAAAATGTCGCCTCATTGAGCCATAGCTCGGCGATCGAAAAAGCCTCGGCGACCTTGGATACATCATTTGCACCTATAGGTGATGAGCCCTTTGCCGTTACAAATTTCTTTGCAGTATCGCGAACAATATTTTTAGGAAGCGCCTCGGTTGATGGTGCAAAACCCGGACCACTCATTCCTAACTGTGAAAACTGTTCTTGAATCTGCTTCTGCATCTGTTGCATCATCGCAGCAAAATCCACCGAACCGTCGCCATTATTTTTTTCAGCGTCGTCGGAGCTATCGGGTGTAAAACCAATTGGCGTCATGTATTAATCCTCTCAGCCATGTAACCAGATATCCATTGAATTTCTTCCCACAAGCGATAGGCTCGGCCCATGTCTGGCGTAGCTACAGCCTTAATATGGTGGATCGTTCCAGCCATGGGCTTAATCGGCGGCCTTGGCTACGTTCTGTGGATCTCTAAGTTTCAGAGCAAGTACCGGCAGGAAACTCAGCGTTCTGTAGGCCAGTTCCAGCGCTTCCAAGATTCGCTGCGCGATTCACAGGCCCGCGATGCCAATAACGATGCAGCCCCGGACAGTTCAAGCTCTGATCCAGAGCTCCTTAAATAAACTAGTACGCACTATGCGTTTCTCACCGCTGCCCCGATTTGTTATCGCTCTGCTGGGAGTTTTTTTCACTCTGGCCTTAGTTGCACCCCTGCCCTTTGCAATCGTGATACCAGGCAGTGCAGAGAATATCTTTGAAAAGATTATTACCGTTAAGAATCAAAAATCATATCCAGCTACAGGACGTCTTGATTTAATCTCGGTTCGAGTCACAAATCCCAATAACTGGATAATCGGACCAGAGATTATCTACTCATGGCTTCGAGGTGATGAGACCGTCTATCCACGTGCTGCGATCTATCCACCCGGTGCAACCAATGAATCTGAAAAGAAGGCTGCGACTGCAGATATGACGAGTTCGCAGAGCAAGGCGATCGGGGCGGCGTTGGCTTTCCTGCGAGCCAATCCAGATTTTGAAGTCGCTCGTGATCAACTCGTTGAAAAAAATCTTGTCTTTGACGTCAAGCGAACCGGTGGCCCGAGCGGCGGAATGATTTTTGCAATCGGTGTTATCGAACTTCTCACACCTCGCGATATTTTAGATGGGCGCCATATCTCTGGCACCGGGACGATCACTATCGATGGCAAAGTAGGGCCTATCGGTAGCATCAACGAGAAAATCCGTGCCGCGCACAGAGCTGGTGCCCAGATATTCTTAGCACCCGTTGGAAACCAGAGTGAGATTGCTGATCCGCCGCAAGGCATCAAGGTTGTCATTGTGGCTACTCTCACCGATGCCATCAACGCGCTCTCGGCAAGGGCCTAGGCCGCACAGGATTTCTAGAGCTATGTAGGGCTTACTCATACTCTGGGCAGTGCCCATTGCTAGCTTTTTGGCTCAAAACCCCCGAATAGTAAGCGTGCTTTTAGTGCGCTAGCGTTGGGCCATGACTAATGCAGCCCCTCAGTTCAACTTCAAGCGTCGTCGCGGTCCACTTCCTCTAACTATCGGAGCCCTCCTTGCTATCGGTGTAGCGCTGGTTTTAATGAGCGGTTTCTACGCAGATTGGCTCTGGTTTAAATCCGTTAACTTCACATCGGTCTGGTCAACGCTCTTAATGACGAAGGTTATGCTCTTTGTAGCCGCTGGTTTAATCACTGCTGCGCTTATTCTTCTTAACATCATCATCGCTTATAAGCGACGCCCGCTATACGTGCCGATGACTGTGGAGGCCGATAATCTCGAGCGTTACCGCGCACAGATCGAACCCATTAAGCGTTGGGTCGTTCTCGCTTTAGCTGCTGCGCTTTTCTACTTCGCCGGAACATCGGGTTCGATGTTGTGGTCGACATGGCTACTGTTTAAGAACTCAACTCCATTTGGAGTAACAGATCCGCAGTTCAATATGGATATCTCGTTCTTTGCTTTCCGTCTTCCATTCTGGCAAACACTTATTGCATGGGGAATCTCAACCCTAGTTCTTGCAATCATTGCATCATCGGTTGTGCATTATCTATATGGGGGAATTCGACTACAGGCCCGGGAAGATCGCACAACGGTTGCAGCACGTGTTCAACTCTCTGTTTTGCTCGGTGGAGTTGTACTGCTCAAGGCAGTTTCATACTGGTTTGATCGCTACGCACTAGCCTTAAAAGAGAGCAAGTTGATTACTGGGCTCACATATACCGATGTCAATGCAGTTCTGCCAGCTAAGGCGATCTTGGCCGCGATAGCAGTTGTCTGCGCGCTTCTATTTTTTGCAAATATCATCCGCCGTTCGTGGGTATTGCCTGCCGCGGGTACTGCACTACTTGTTATCTCATCGGTACTCATTGCCGGTCTATACCCAGGTGCAATTCAGCAGTTCCAAGTTAAGCCAAGCGAATCATCGAAGGAAGCGCCCTTTATCCAGCGCAATATCGATGCCACACGCACCGCTTTCGGTTTAGATGATATTCAGGTCAGCGATTACCAAGCAACGCTAACAACATCTGCTGGTCAGCTTTCAAAAGATGCTGCAACGATTGCAAATATCCGCTTGATGGATCCAAATGTTTTACCTGCAACTTTCCGCCAGCTACAACAGATCAAGCCTTATTACACCTTCCCTGATTCATTAGATGTCGATCGCTATGTGATCGATGGTGTTAAGCGGGATGTAATTGTTGCAGTGCGCGAATTAAACATCGCCGGTAACCCATCACGTAACTGGATTAACGATCACCTTGTCTATACCCATGGCTTTGGCTTTGTTGCCGCCTTTGGAAATACACGTGATGCCGATGGCAAGCCATCTTTTGCAGTTGGCGATCTTCCACCAACTAAAGGTCTCGGCGAGTTCGAGCCACGCATTTACTTCGGCGAAAATGTTCCTGATTATTCAATTATCGGTGGCGTAAAAACAGACTCACCGGTTGAGTTTGACTACCCAGATGATGCATCAGCTAATGGGCAAAAGAACTACACATATAAGGGAACGGGTGGAGTCCCGGTTGGATCACTCCTAAACAAGATCGTATTTGCCCTTAAGTATCAGGAGCAAAAACTTCTACTCTCCTCCCTTATCAACAAGGATTCAAAGATTCTCTTTGAACGTAATCCGCGCGAGCGCGTAACAAAGGTTGCACCTTGGCTAACCCTCGATGGAGATCCATATCCTGCACTCATTGATGGCAAAGTTCTTTGGATCATTGATGGCTATACAACAAGTGCCGGATATCCATACTCAAAGAAGATCTCACTTTCTAGCGCAACATCTGATGCACTAACTTCTAACTCATCGGCCGTGACTGCTCAGGCAAATCAGAGCGTTAACTACATACGCAACTCAGTTAAGGCTACGGTCGATGCCTATGACGGCACCGTCACGTTGTACCAGTGGGATGAAAAAGATCCGGTTTTAGCTACCTGGAGCAAGGCATTTCCTGGCACCGTCACACCAAAATCTAAGATCTCTAAGGATCTTCTCTCGCACATTCGCTACCCCGAAGACATGTTCCGTGTTCAGCGCGAGATTCTCTCGGCCTATCATGTGAAAACTGCGGCAGCGTTTTATGGTGGCCAGGATTTCTGGCGTGTACCACGTGATCCATCAACCTTCGGAGGAAACGCAAGTGCGCAGCCTCCGTACTACTTAACTCTGCAGATGCCAGGTGAGGCAAAGCCAGAGTTTGCAATGACCACACCATTTGTTCCACGTGGAGGTCGTGAAAACTTATCTGCCTTCGCAGTTGTTAACTCTGATGCAGGTCCTAACTACGGCAAGATCACAGTGCTGCAGCTTCCACGTAGTACAAACGTTGCAGGCCCATCGCAGGTTGCATCTAACTTTGAGGCAAAGCCTGAAGTTGCAAACTCGCTATCACTCTTGCGTCAAGGTGGATCAGATGTAGTACTTGGAAACTTGCTCACGCTTCCCGTCGGTGGCGGTTTGTTGTATGTACAACCCGTCTATGTTCGCGCAACATCTAACAGCGCTGCATATCCATTACTCCAAAAAAATCTCGTTTCATTCGGTGATCAAATCGGTTACGACGACACATTAAAGGGCGCACTCGATCAAGTATTCGGTGGTAACTCTGGAACAACGTCAACAACGGGCGGCTCAACACCTACTACTGGAACCACTAACAACTCTCTTGCTACTGCACTTGCAAGTGCTAAGCAGGCGTTGGCCGATGGACAGGCCGCTCTTGCAAAGGGTGACTTTGCTGCATATGGCCGAGCACAGGATCGATTGAAATCTGCGATTGCATCGGCGATAGCTGCGCAAACAAAGAAATAACGATTTGGTCTTTATCTCTTTCACGCCTAGGATTGCACATACCAACGCGGGGTGGAGCAGCTCGGTAGCTCGCTGGGCTCATAACCCAGAGGTCGTAGGTTCAAATCCTGCCCCCGCTACTACCAGAAACTAACTCTTGAAGTTAGTACATACCTACCATTGGCCTAAAACCAGTGGTGCGTATTTTTTTTAACGTACCAAACACCTCCTACTTTCGTAAAATCGCAGTTAATTTATTGGGATCAGTGGTTGGTAGATCACACACAAAACCGCGGCAGAGATAAGCCGTGGCTACTCCATCTAGCATCGCTCGGTTTTGCAGTAAACCAATCTGTGAATTTGCATCTGGGGCGGTGCGGGCAACGACTGCCCCGGGCGCAGTTGCCCTCCATGCTGCACGCCAGAGTCTCTCGGTTTCTTCACCCTCTGGTCCAACAATTGCTATCTGCATCGGTCCATCAACCATGGCCGTAGCGGCAACCAATCCCCACCCGACCGCGCGCGGTGCCCGCGCTATCAATGGCGTGATCTTTGAAATCGCACTTTCTGCACGGATTCGATAATTATTCTCCCCTGTGAGGGCGGCATATGTCAGCAGTGCATTCGCACTCGCCAGCCAGCCAGCGGGTTCGGCGTTATCAGAGATGCTCTGTGGTCTGCGCACCAACGATGGCGCATCATCGGCGGTATCAAAGAATCCATCTTCACCATCATCGAAGTGGAACAGAATGACTTCCAGAAACTTTCCAGTTAAGAGAATCCATTTTTCATCTCCGCTGACTTGATAGAGTGCAAGAAATCCCTCTGCCACATTTGCGTAGTCATCTAAAACGCCCCAACTTGAACCCGCCACACCATCGCGTGAAGTTCGCATCAATCGCTGCCCAGTAAAATCCAGATGCACATTGGCAATGAACTCTGCGGCGGTCACTGCCGCGGTAATCCATGCCGGTTCATTAAAGAGCACGCCCGCTTCGGCAAGGGCGGCAATAGCCAGCCCATTCCATGCCGCCACTACTTTGTCGTCACGGTTTGGGCGCGGACGAAGATTACGGGCGGTAAAAAGTTGCGCCTTAATCTGACTCCACCGCACTTGATCGCTTGGATCATTCAACAGTTGCAGCGTTGATAAACCATGCTCGAAGCTGCCATCGCCCGTAACATGTAAAACTTCAGCGGCCCATTGACCATCGCTCTCGCCAAGAACTTCAATTAATTTTTCAATACTCCATACATAGTAGGTACCTTCGGCGCCTTCAGTATCGGCATCAAGGGCAGATGCGAAGGCGCCTTGATCGCTACGAAGTTCGCGCAGCATGAACTCTATGGTTTCATAGACAATGCGCCGGGCTAACTCCGATCCCGTAAGACGCCACCAGTGCGTATATAGGCGCAGTAAGAGTGCATTGTCATATAACATTTTTTCAAAATGCGGTACTACCCATTTGCTATCGACTGAGTACCGTGAGAATCCCCCACCCAGTTGGTCGTATATACCACCGCGCGCCATTGCAGTAAGCGTTCTCTCTGCCATCGTTAAGGCGTGCGGATTACCAGATCTTGCGTGTTCGCGTAATAAAAACTCCAACACCATTGAGGGAGGAAATTTTGGTGCGTTACCAAATCCTCCATGCACAGGATCGAAATCACGCTCCAGCGCTGAAACTGCGCTCTGCAAATCTTCGGCAGATGGCAGCGCCCCTGATTGCAGCGTGGGAGTTTCCAGTGATTCAATAATTTTTACTGCAGTTATGTCAATCTCTCCACGCCTTTCTACCCACGCTTCTTGAATTCCATGCAGCACCTGCATAAATGATTGCAGGCCGTGATGTGGAGTTGGAGGGAAATAAGTTCCTGCATAAAAGGGGCGGCCCTCTTGATCTAATAAAACGCTCATCGGCCAACCGCCATGGCCGGTGAGGGCCACGGTTGCTTGCATATAGACCGCATCAATATCCGGGCGCTCTTCGCGATCGACTTTAATGCTGATGAAATGTTCGTTGAGAAAGTTCGCGATATTTTTATCTTCAAATGACTCATGCGCCATGACGTGACACCAATGGCAAGCGGAGTATCCAATGGAGAGAAATATCGGCAGATCACGTCTGCGCGCTTCGGCGAATGCCTCGCCAGACCACTCCCACCAGTGAACCGGATTGGTGGCATGTTGCTGCAGATATGGACTCGTAGCAAGGCTTAGGCGATTAGTCATCGTGATGAATCGTGAGTGGGTGCCATCGCTGCCAAAGCCATCTCTCCCGCCATAAGATATTTTCTTATTTGATGCGCAGCGAGTTTGTTACGACAAATAGCGATGAGAGCGCCATAGCAGCGGCGGCATAGATCGGCCGTAATAATCCAAGGGCCGCTATCGGCACTCCAATGACGTTATAGATCAAGGCCCAGCCCATATTCAAATGAATAATGCGCAGCGTCTTCTTTGCTAACTTCAAGGCATCAATGACGCTGCCAAGGCCCGAGTTCATCAGCGTTATGTCGGCGCTGGATATCGCAGTATCGGTGCCCGTACCCATAGCCATAGATAAATCTGCCGCCGTTAATGCCGCGGCATCGTTAATGCCATCACCGATCATTAATACACATCGGCCCTCTGACTTTAATCGTTCAACTATCTGCAACTTTGATTCAGGTAACGCCGCCGATACGACGTGAACTGCATCGATTCCCACAGTTGCTGCAACTGATGCTGCAACCTCGGGGCTATCTCCAGTGACTAGCCATGGAGTAATTCCCATTGCGCCAAGTGCGCTTACAGTTTCGGCGGCATCGCTCTTTAATTGATCGCCCACTGCAAAGACGGCAAGTGCAACGCCATCCCATGCAAGAACTGAAACAGTTAACCCCGCCTCTTGGCCGCGCGTGATCGCTGACTTTAACTCAGCATCAATATCAGTACAGCTATGAGCAACGGCTGCAGGAGAGCCGATTAATACAACCGGAGAGTGCGCGCCACAATTTACGCGGCCAGCGGCCCCTGATCCTGGAGTAAGAGAAAACTCTGTGACATCGTAGTTTTTCGCACCCTTACCGAGAGCATGACGTGCGATTGCTAGGGCTACTGGATGAGAGTTCTGGGATTCGATTGCAAGGGCTGATGAGAGAATAGTTCTCTCATTTATTAATGCTGCAAAAGAGCTACCCAAAACTGCGCCGGCCGCCGTCGATACTGTCGCTTCGACAACGTTCATGACGCCCTGCGTTAATGTGCCGGTCTTATCAAATACAACGGTATCAACTGTGCGCGCGACCTCGAGAACTCGTGGCTCGCGCAGCACAATTCCGCGCACTGCACCGCGCCCCGATGCAACGAGCAAGGCCACAGGCGTGGCTAAGCCAAGTGCACATGGACATGCGATTACTAAGACCGTTATTGCAACTGAGATTGATCTGGTCAACGAGTGATCGGTGTAGTACCAACCAAGAAATGTAGCGATTGAAATGAGCGTGACGGTAGGGACAAAGACTGCGCTTATGCGATCGGCAAGACGTTGAATCGGCGCCTTAGTGCCCTGGGCGCTAATAACCATTGCCGTAATACGGGCAAGTTCGGTATCGCTACCGATTCTTGTTGCACGCACAATTAATCGACCGTTGTGATTAAGAGATGCGCCAATAACTAAGGAGCCTGGGCCAACATCGACCGGCTTTGATTCACCAGTGAGCATGGAGTTATCAATGGCGCTTTCGCCCTTAACAACAATGCCATCGGTTGCGATGCGCGAACCTGGCAGTACTTCAAACTCGTCACCGATCTGCAACTGCTCGATCGGCACAATGAGTGGCAATCCCCCACGCACGATTGTTACCTCTTTGCTGCCCAAGGCAAGGAGTGAAGTCAGGGCCGCACCTGCACGTGACTTTGCACGCGTTTCTAAAAATCGGCCAAGAATTACGAAGAAGATTACTCCTGCAGCAACTTCGGTATACACATCGCCTGCACCCGTTGAATTGGCGTAAATCGACCATGTGAATGCAGCGAGTGAACCAAGTGAGATCAAGTTATCCATCGTTGGATGTTTTAGATTGTGCAGCCCAGCACGGTGAATCGGCCAGGCAACTAGTAAAACAACTGGCGCACTCAATGCAATTACGAGCCAGGCCGTTGGTGAATAGAGAGGCTGTGCGATTCCAAATGAGTCTAACTGCGAGGTAATCCACATATCTATGTGGTGGTGCCAGTTCATGACCATCGAGATAGTCACGGCAGGAACTGCAAAGATAAATGCAAAGAAGAGTGCACGTGCAGATTTCTTATTGTGCAGTGTCACCGACTGACCATCGTGAAGTGGCGCCGCCTTGTAACCCGCCTTTTCAACGATTCTTACTAACTCTTTAACATCCATATCGGCCGGGGCCAGAATATGAGCGGTCTCGGTTGCAAAGTTAATTGTTGCGCTCACACCATCGACGGCATTTAAAGCCTTCTCAACGGTATTTACACAGGAGGAACATGTCATGCCCTCAATTGAAAGCGTCGTTGGCTCTAAAACAGCGCTCATGGATTTAAGCCATTGATAACTGCATTGTGCAGAGCGCCATTAGTTGAAACTCCACTTCCGCCACATGGGCCAGGTTGACCTGAAGTATTAGTAAATACTCCACCGGCCTCGCGCACAATTATGTCGAGAGCTGCCATATCCCACACTGCAAGAGTTGGTTCGATTGCAACATCGACTGCGCCCTCTGCGACCAACATATGCGACCAGAAATCTCCCATGCCGCGCGTGCGCCATGCATTGGCAAGCATCTTTTGAAATGCTGCTAATCGATCGCCAAAGCCGATGAAATCTGAATATGTAATCGAGGCATCGCCGAGGGATGCAACCTGTGAGACTGAAATCTTTTTAGTTTCGCCGCTAAAAACTACGAACGCCCCTGCGCCCTTTGATGCAAACCAACGACGAGATAGAGCAGGAGAGCTTGCAACGCCAACTACTACCTCTTGTGTTCCATCTTCTGCGACCTCTACAAGTGCGATTAGACATGCCCACGTCGGTACCCCGCGGATAAAGTTCTTAGTTCCATCGATTGGATCAATAACCCAGTAGCGCTTAGCACCAGAAATATCGCTACCAAACTCTTCACCTAATAAACCATCGTTAGGTCGATGTGTTGCAAGCCCCTGACGGATCGCAGTTTCAACTGCGCGGTCGGCATCTGTGACAGGTGTGTTATCTGGCTTGGTTGTGATTACTAAATCCAAGGCTTGATATCTTTCCAAGGCGATTGAATCGGCGAGATCGGCCAGTAAATGTGCCAGAGCTAAATCATCTTGATAGTTTGAAGAATCACTTCTCATAATGCGGCAATCTTAATCCTCAACGCCTTCTGCGGCTTGATCCTTGACGGCAAGCAACGAGCGAAGGCTGGCCAAGCGTGCAGTTCGCTCGGCATCAATGACTCCATCAGGGGCTGCCCAGGCATCGAGTAAGCATGAGCTCTCAGAGTGTGAGCAGTTAGACAGACAGTTTGCAGCGACCTCTGATAAATCGGTAAATGCATCGACGATTCGATTGTTATCTATATGCGATAAACCAAAGGCGCGGATTCCGGGCGTATCAATAATCCAGCCATCACTATCGACCAATGGAAGGGCGATTGCACTCGATGATGTGTGACGTCCCCGACCAGTTGCTGCATTTACATCACCTGTTAAGCGAAGTGCCTCTGGTACTAATGCATTAATCAGTGTTGATTTTCCGACTCCAGAGTGACCCACTAAAACTGAGATCTTGCCCTGAAGCATCGCATGTAAGGCCTTCAAATCTCGCTCACGTGATTCGCTCTTAATCGCGGTATGCAGAATCTCTACATCTAACTTTGAATACTGCGCTAAAAACTCTGGAACAACACCGAGATCGGTTTTAGTAACGACTAACTTTGGAGTAATACCTTCAGTAAATGCAGATACTAAAAAGCGATCGATTAACCCCCGTCGTGGCTCTGGGTTTGTTGCAGCAACGACGATTACTAATTGATCAATGTTTGCAACGATAGTGCGCTCTACTTGTGCGGCATCATCGACAGTTCTGCTCAGAGAGTTGCGCCGATCACTAACGGCCACGATACGTGCCAAGCTACCTTCGCTTCCGCTGACATCTCCAACTATCGAAACAATGTCTCCAGCAACAACTGATTTAGGACCTAGTTCGCGCGCGCGCATCGCAGTAATCACTAATCCATCATCGGTAATACATCTCTGTCGGCCGCGATCAACCGTTGTTACTAGCGCCATTATTGCCCCGATATGGCTTGGTCGATCCTTACTGCGTGGACGAGTGCTGCGAGCTGGTCTGATGCGCGCATCGGACTCGTCATATTCGCGTGGACTCATCGCTTACTTTTTCTCATGTAAGAAGCGAGCTCCATAAACCCGGAAAATCTGGCAGGGTCTTGCCAGTGGTGGCGATATTTTCAACCTCGATACCAGGCACAACTAGGCCGATTACAGCACCGGCCGTTGCTAAGCGGTGATCTCCATATGTATGAAAAACCCCACCATGTAATGGTGCAGGGGTAATGTGCAGCCAGGTCTCGTGTTCTTCAACATCGCCGCCTAAAGCGTTAATTTCGCGGGTCAATGCAGCCAAACGATCGGTTTCATGCAGACGTAGATGACCAATACCCCGAAGATGTGATGGTGAATCTGCAAAGACTGCCAGCGCTGCAATCGATGGCGTGAGCTCACCGACATCATGTAAATCAATATCGATTCCATGAATAACACCCGTACCGCTAAGAGTTAATCCTTTTTCACTCATTGAAATCTTCGCACCCATGCGAGAGAGAATCGAGCGCAGCTGATCTCCGGGTTGCGTTGTCTTTATTGGCCAATCTGCGATTGTGATGCTTCCACCGCACAGCATTGCGATTGAGAGAAATGGCGCGGCATTTGAGAGATCGGGCTCGATGATTAACTCACGACCACGCAACGCCCCAGGCTCGACGCTCCAACTTTTGGCATCACTGTCCACGCTAACAACGCCGCCGAAATCTCGCAGCATTTCAACGCTCATATTGATGTGTGGCATCGATGGCAGAGCGCTACCTTGATGTGTGATGGTGATTCCATTTGTAAAACTTGGGGCGACTAATAAAAGCGCCGACAAAAACTGACTTGATGCGCTGGCATCGATTGTTATCGCACCGCCAGGAATTACTCCTTTGCCATGGAGCTTAAATGGCAGGCTGTAGCGACCATCGTGTTCGATGGAGACACCTAACTGCTCAAGGGCTTTGATAACCGGGCCGAGTGGCCTTTCATATGAACGTGGATCGCCATCAAATGAAATCTCACCCGTTGCTAGGGCTGCAAGCGGTGGCAGGAAACGCATGACGGTGCCGGCATTTCCAACATCGATTGATGCAGGTCCACTCATTGCCGCCGGTGTAACGGTTAATTGATACTCAGGTGATCCAATTTCTAATGCACCTTCTTCAACGATTTTGATTCCAAGTCCCTGGAGCCCCTGCACCATGAGCTCGCTATCTCGTGAAACTAAAGGACGGCGTAGAACTGATGGTGAGTCGGCCTGCGCCGCTAAAATCAATGCGCGATTAGTAACCGATTTTGATCCTGGAATATCGACCGAGATATCAACTGGCTTTGCGCCGCGAAAGATCGCGGGCCAGTGGGCGTCGTTTTTATTCATTGCTTAAGTCTATCCTTTCCAAAGTTGGCGGCACGCAAGGAATTTGGAGAGCCAGAAACCCTCTTTTAGCGATAGCCTTTTACTGCGATGACATCAACTGATTTAGTTAAAGAGAGCTCGGCGGATCGCGCTATCCGCTTCGAGCGTGATGCCCTCGTCTTTACCAACCAGTTGTATGCCGCTGCGCTTCGCTATACAAAGAATCCACACGATGCAAAAGATCTTGTTCAAGATACCTACTTGAAGGCCTTTGCCTCTTTTCACCAATTTGAGCCTGGCACCAATTTGAAGGCATGGCTCTATCGCATTTTAACAACAACGTTTATTAATACATACCGCAAAGATCAAAGGCGCCCGCAGATATCTGGCGGAGAAATCGAAGATTGGCAGTTAGCCGATGCCGCTTCACACTCAAGCAATCTTGGAAAATCTGCAGAGGTTGAGGCTCTAGAAAACCTCCCGGATAGCGATATCAAGCGGGCATTAAATGAGATTCCAGAAGAGTTTCGTATCGCCGTTTATTTAGCCGACGTTGAGGGTTTTTCTTATAAAGAGATCGCAGAGATAGTCGCAGTCCCAGCAGGCACCGTTATGTCACGTCTGCATCGGGGAAGAAAACAACTGCGCGAGCGGTTAACTGAGTATGCCAAGGATCTCGGCTATTCAGTCAAAGCCCCTAAGGCAATTGATGCGAGCAAGGAGGAGACTCCATGAGCCAGTACGAAGTAGTGCCATGTAATCAGATCCTTAACTCCTTTGTGCTTCTGCTTGAAGGAAGCAGCGATGTGCCAATGCTCCACAGTATTGAGATTCACCTTTCAGGGTGCCCCAACTGCACTGCAGAGCTAGCCCATGAGAAGAAGATGCATACTTTGATTCAAGATGTACTACGCAGAACATGTTGCGAAGTAGCCCCTGACGAGCTCCATGATTCGATTTACAAGCAAATACATACTCAAACAGCTGGGATATTTACCACTGGCGTCACTACTGAGTTCACAATGACCGAGATTTCCATTGAGATAGATGAGTTTGGCAATATCGAGCACCGAGAAATCACGATTGAACACACTGAAGAGATCGGCTATCTCAATGACTCTCCGGATGAGAATGAGAAATAATCCATGAAACCGGCCGAAGAGATCATCGGCGCAGTTGGTTTTTCTGTCATGGCGGTGCGCCCTGGTGATTCTGCAGTTGCGATGGGTATTGGGGATCTACCTATAGTTGCCCAGTCTCATCTTATAAATCTTATGGAGCACGCTGCAGTTATCTCTCTGGATGAGTATCTAGAGCCTGGTGAGACGACTATTGCTATAAGCATTGAGATTATTTCACTGAGCCCAGCGCAAATCGGTGCCGAGCTACGTGCGACTTCGCGTTGTATTGAGGTTGATAACAAAGAGTTAACTTTTGAATGTGAGATCTATGAGGGCGAGCGGCAAGTAGCTGCGGCTCAAATTAAAAGAGCGACGGTAGAGCGAGTATCTTTCCTCTCCCGTACCGCCGCTCAGTCACTTATAAGTTAATTAAAACTAACTACGCCTTCTTTGTGGCCCAGAAAATCTCTGCGATCTCATCGATCTTTGCAATTAACTTATCTGCAACTGCAACATCTTGAGTTCCCTTTGTCCCAGCAGCGCCAGCAAGCTTTGTCGCCTCGTTAAAAAGTGAGTGCAACTGTGGGTATGCCTCAAAGTGTGGAGCCTTGAAGTAGTCGGTCCACAGTACCCATAGGTGCTCCTTAACCTGATGTGAACGCTCTTCTTTAATAGCAACCGAGCGTGAACGAAAATCTGCATCGCTATTTGCTGCGTACTTTTCCATGCATGCCTTGACGGATAGAGCCTCAATCTTTGCCTGGGCTGGATCGTACACACCACATGGAAGATCGCAGTGTGCATAGACGGTTGTTGTTGGTTCAAACATTTTCTTCTCCCCTATTAAGCACGTGTAAGTATTATGTATTGCCATGCTTATGGTGACAGACTACCTGTCGTGAGCAAATTTGGCACAGTCAGGGTCGAGGGCGCCTCGATGTCACCTACCTATAACGATGGTGATTGGCTCTTGGTCCTGTGGATGAAGGAGGCGCCGAATCGAGTATCCCTCGGAAGCATTGCAGTTATAGAGCGCGAAGGGCGCCCCGGAATATTTCTAATTAAGCGGATAGAAAAGGCTCATGCTGGAAATTACTGGGTCGAAGGCGATAACAGCGAAAGCAGTGATTCGCGCACATGGGGCTGGATTTCAGCCAATGAGATAGTAGGACGTGTTGTATTTAGATATCGGAAAAGTAAGGGTTAACGTGTAAAGGCTTCGAGCATTAAGGCTTTTTGTTCATCCTCGTGCAAATGATGGTTTCCAGTTGCAGGAGATGCCGTTGCCCGGCGAGAGATGCGCCGCAAAATACGATCGCCAAATCCATGTCCGCCATGATGTTCAGATGTGCGAAGTGCAACCTGTGACCATGGTCCTTGGTTTGCAGGCTCATCCTGAACCCATAGCAAGTTAGCGTTTGGATGCTTGTTTGCCTCTGCGATCATCTCATCGATTGGAAGTGGATACAGAAGCTCAACACGAACAATCGCTGTTGCGCTTTCGCCAATCTTTGTTCGCTCTGCAATTAAGTCGTAATAAATCTTGCCTGAGCAAAAGATAAGTCGCGTTGCATTCTTTACTGATTCATCTGCAATGACTGGTCTAAAATGACCGCTCGTGAAATCAGAGAGGGCCGATGCTGCAGCACGAAGGCGCAACATTGATTTAGGTGTAAAAACAATTAAAGGCCTGCGAGCAGGGTTTTTCGTATGCCAGCGCAGTAAGTGGAAGTACGAGGCCGGTGTTGATGGTTGAGCCACCGTCATGTTCTGCTCGGCGCATAGTTGTAAATAGCGCTCAATGCGGGCCGATGAGTGATCTGGTCCTTGGCCCTCATAACCATGTGGAAGCAGAAGCACTAGTGAAGAACGCTCGCCCCATTTTTGCAGGGCAGATGAAATAAATTCATCGATGATTGTCTGGGCTCCATTTGCAAAGTCACCAAACTGGCCCTCCCATAGAACCAATGCATCCTCGCGTTCAACGCTATAGCCATACTCAAAGCCCATCGCTGCATATTCGCTGAGCAATGAATCGATCACAAAGAAATGGTTCTCATCGCTATTAAGAGCGCGAAGTGGAGTCCACTCGTTGCCATTTTCTTTATCGATAATGACGGCGTGACGGTTACTAAATGTTCCTCGCCTAGCATCTTGGCCCGCCAAGCGAATTGGGCGATTCTCTTTGAGGAGTGATCCAAATGCGAGCATCTCACCGGTAGACCAGTCGATTAAATTATCGTTAAGAGAGTCAACGCGTTTGGCTAACTGTGGCAACAGCTTAGGGTGAACGTTAAAGCCTTCAGGGATCGCAGACTGTGTAGCTGCAATTTCTCGTGCCAGAGCTTCGCTAATTGCGGTAACAACCTCATGTGCCTGCGGTGCAACAGGTGCCTTAAAGTTTGGATCTGTTTCAGCCCCTAAATTATTTACCGCTGCATAGACAGCCTCGAGCTGGCTCTGATAATCGCGAGCGACTTCTTCGGCCTGCTCTGGTGATATATCCCCGCGGCCAATTAGGGCTTCAATATACAAAGTACGGGTCGAGCGCTTGGCATCAATCATCTTATACATCAATGGTTGAGTAAAGCTTGGCTCGTCGCCTTCATTGTGTCCGCGGCGGCGGTAGCAAACCATGTCGATAACAACATCTTTATTAAACTCTTGACGATATTCAAAGGCTAGACGCGCAACACGCACGCAGGCCTCAGGATCATCACCATTAACGTGAAAAACCGGCGCCTGAATAATCTTCGCAAAATCAGTTGAATAGGTAGATGTCCGCGATGCATGCGGAGATGTTGTAAAGCCAACTTGGTTATTGATGACAACATGGATCGTTCCACCCGTGCGATATCCAGCAAGCTGGGACATCTGCAGCACTTCAGCGTTAACACCCTGCCCTGCAAATGATGCATCGCCATGGAGCAAGACAGGAAGTACTGAATAAGCCTTCTTGATATTTAACTTATCCTGTTTGGCGCGGACAATTCCCTCTAGGACTGGATTGACCGCCTCGAGGTGAGAGGGATTTGCCGCTAAATAAATCTTGGTAGTTGCACCTGCATGCGAGGTAAAGATGCCCTCAGTGCCTAGGTGGTACTTAACATCTCCCGATCCATGCGCTTGATTATCGGCGTAATTACCCTGGAACTCCTGAAAAATCTGTCCATGCGACTTACCAGCGATATTAGCCAGAACATTTAAGCGTCCGCGGTGCGGCATGCCGATGCAGACCTCATCTAATCCTTGATCTGCAGCGCCGGATAAAACAGCGTCCAGAAGTGGGATTACCGATTCGCCGCCTTCGAGGGAGAAACGCTTTTGCCCGACAAACTTAGTCTGCAAGAAGCTTTCAAACGCTTCGGCGCTGTTGAGTTTAAGTAGAATTCTAAGGTTTTCTTCTGGCGCGAGTTTTTGCGCGCCTATTTCGATATGGGTTTGTATCCACTGACGCTCTTGGCGATTTTCAATATACATATATTCAGCGCCAACCGTGCGACAGTACGAATCTCGCAGGATTCCCAAGATCTTTCGAAGTGGCATAAAGGCTGCCCCGCCAAAGCCCCCAGTTGCAAATTCGCGATCGAGATCCCACAGCGTTAATCCATGTGTAACAACATCTAAATCTGGGTGTGATCGCTGCTTGTATTCCAGCGGATCGACATCTGCCATCAAGTGACCAAAGGTTCGATAGGCCTGAATTAACTGTTGAACTCGCGCCGTCTTACTGATCTGCTCATCTTTGCCAAACTCAAAATCTATAGCCCATCGAATCGGCTCGTAAGGAATACGAAGGGCTGCAAAGATTTCATCGTAGAAACTCTCCGCGCCTAATAAATAATCGCTCATGCGGCGCAGGAAATCACCCGACTGTGCACCTTGGATAACACGGTGATCGTATGTACTCGTGAGTGTTACAACTTTACTAATGGCCATTCGGGCTAGCGTTTCCTCGCTGGTGCCATGGAACTCAGCTGGATAATCGAGGGCACCAACACCGAGAATTAAGCCCTGCCCCTGCACTAATCGCGGTACTGAATGAACAGTTCCGATAGTGCCTGGATTAGTAATCGACATAGTCGTACCGGCAAAGTCATCTACGGTTAGTGATCCGGCGCGCGCCTTCTTAATAACCGCCTCATATGCGCCCCAAAACTGTGCGAAATCCATCGACTCGCAGCCCTTTACCGATGGCACCAATAACTGACGTGATCCATCGGCCTTAGCTAAATCGATTGCAATACCTAGGTTGATGTGTTCGGGGTGACCAACTGCCGGCTTTCCATTTAGTTCACCAAAGAATGAGTTCATCTCTGGCATCGCACGGACCGCTTTAATCATTGCGTAAGAGATGATGTGCGTAAATGAAACTTTTCCACCGCGCGCACGCTTCATGTGATTGTTAATCACAATACGGTTATCGATCATTAACTTAGCTGCAACTGCACGTACCGATGTTGCAGTTGGAACTGAGAGCGAAGCCTCCATGCTCGCAACCACACGGGCCGATACACCGCGAATTGGTTCAAGCGTTGAGGCACTCGGTGTTATTAAAACTGGGGCTGGGGATAGGATTGGATCTGCAGGAGTTGGTTGAGGCGTTGCAGTATCTCTAACAATTGGTTGTTGCACTGGCGCTACGGGCACCGCAGGTGGAGCAGCTGCAGCAACTTTCTGTACCGGCCCTTGCTGTGCCTTTGGGATTGGTGGAACACCCTTTGACACTGGGTTCGATTGTTGAGGTAAAGAAGATGGTGCCGCAGGAACTCCTGGCTTATTATTTTTAAAGTACTCGACCCAGGCGGGGTCAACGGATGATGGGTCTGCTAAATAATGCTCGTACATCTCATCGACGAGCCAATCATTTGCACCAAAATCCTGTGCCGACACTGGCGAACTCCCTCTTGGCGTGAATTAGGAGAAGCCTATCGGCAGTGCCCACATGCTCGGAACGAGAAAATACGCCTCACGGCGCGAGATAGGCCACAGTCAGGCCAATAGGAGTGCGACGACTATAGCCCTACTGCACGCTCGATCTCAGCACAGGCCTGCTCAATATCCTGGGCCAGGACTACACCCTGGCACTCATTGCGATTCCAGCCAGGTCCCCCAAGCACGATTCGTGGAGCTGGACGTACTACTGGTAGATCGCGGAAATATTGGGAGTGAGCATTTTCGGTTAACTGAGCCCATAGAAAAACAGCGGGCGGCGCCGATCGCTTAACCATCCCGGCAATCGCCACAAGCGGAGTTCGGGAACCTAAAAAATGCGTTTCGATTCTTCGTTCGGCAAGAGCTGCAGCTAATGCATGAAGTGCTAAGCAGTGAAGCTCTTCGCCGACGGCGGCGAGCAGTACTGGATGTGCATTATGTGGATCTTTAATCGTACTTACCGAGTCGCGCAAAACCCCTTTAATAATCTCGGTTAATAGATGCTCGGCTTCAATCCCTTTACCTGTTTCCTCCCACGTCTTTCCAATCAACATGAGCACTGGGGCAATGACGTGCGACCATGCTGAGTCTGCACCATGCTGAGCTAAATCTTTACCGAGTTCACTTTCAATAAAGGCCTTATCAAAATTCTGAGCGGCTTTATATATCGCTTTGACTAGATCATCACGGGATTCGAAGTTGTGGTTTATCGCTGCAACACGGGCTTTACCTTTATGAAGCTTGGCCTTTTCTGCAGCATCTGATGGTGCAACACCGGTGGAAATCAATCGGCGCATCAACATTAACCGTGCGACATCGAGGGCGCTGTAGCGGCGATGGGCGCCGGCCTTGTGGGTTGATGGCCCAAGGCCATAGCGGCGATCCCAGGTGCGCAGGGTGGCAGGGGCTACGCCCACACGCCGGGCAACGGCGGCTACGGTAAGGAGCTCCTCTGCTATGGCCATGTGCCTATCGTTGCGCTAAGTGAGCAATCTCACCAGCCCAAAACGCGGAAATGAAGCGGTTATGACTCGATGGTACTTGAACAACCTATGGCGCGGTTGTATGGTTGCTCCATGGCTGAACTATCGCGTCTACCCCGCCCCGTTGCCGATGAGTGGGAGTGGCAGTACCAAGGTGCTTGCCGTGATCTGCCAGCTGAGATGTTTTTTCATCCAGATGGAGAGCGCGGCCCGCGCCGGCGCAACCGCGAAAATACCGCCAAGACGATCTGTGCAACGTGTCCTGTGATGATGGCCTGTCGTGCGCATGCACTTGCCGTGCAAGAGCCTTATGGAATCTGGGGCGGATTATCTGAAGATGATCGCTTGAGCATAATTAGTCGCGATATAGATCCAGATGTTTCACATGCATCATAAGTTTTAACTCACCTCCTGAGTTAATAGCTAAAGAAAAAC
Source organism: Candidatus Planktophila sp. (assembly GCA_009691145.1). Taxonomy (GTDB): domain Bacteria; phylum Actinomycetota; class Actinomycetes; order Nanopelagicales; family Nanopelagicaceae; genus Planktophila. The sequence goes on from SHVG01000007.1 coordinate 28,711, forward strand.
CCCCGCAGAGAAATCTGTGGGGGTTTTTCCAACTTCATTTAGTGTCAGTGTCCACCTGGGCCATGTGAATGACCAGCCCCACCAGCATCAGCTGGTGCATCAGCTGGACGTTCAAAGACAACTACCTCAGTTGTAATAAACATTGCAGCGATCGAAGCCGCGTTAGCAAGTGCTGAACGCGTTACCTTCACTGGATCGATGACGCCATCTTTTGTAAGATCGCCATAGATATCAGTTGCGGCGTTGAAACCTTCGTTATCTTTCATTGCGCGAACCTTTGCAACTACTACGTAGCCTTCAAGTCCGGCATTTTCTGCGATCCAACGAAGTGGCTCATCGCAGGCTTTGCGAACTAAGCGAACTCCCACTGCCTTATCTCCTGTAAAGCCAAGATCGCCTTCGAGAACATCGGCTGCATGCACAAGGGCAGCGCCTCCGCCTACGACGATTCCCTCTTCAACTGCAGCGCGAGTTGCCGATATTGCATCTTCAAGGCGGTGCTTCTTTTCATTGAGTTCAACCTCAGTGTGTGCACCAACTTTGATTACGCAGACTCCACCAGCCAGCTTTGCCACACGCTCTTGCAACTTCTCTTTATCCCATGAGGAGTCAGAGTTTTCAATCTCTTTGCGCAGCTCGTTAACTCGGCCAGCAACTGCCGCCTTATCTCCTGCGCCTTCAACGATTGTTGTTGCATCCTTTGAGACCACGATGCGACGTGCGCGACCGAGATCTTCTAGCGTTGCAGCATCGAGCTTCATTCCAACCTCTGCTGAAATAACCTGTCCGCCGGTCAGTGTTGCAATATCTTGCAACATCGCCTTGCGACGATCGCCAAAGCCAGGTGCCTTAACGGCAACTGAGGCAAAGACTCCGCGCATACGGTTAACGACCAATGTAGAGAGAGCTTCACCCTCAATATCATCGGCAATAATCAAGAGCGGCTTCGATGTCGCTGAAACCTTTTCAAGGATTGGAAGTAAGTCGGCCAGGGCTGAGATCTTGCCGGCCGAGATAAGCACGTAGGCATCCTCAAGGATTGCCTCCATGCGATCTTGATCGGTGACGAAGTATGGAGATATGTAGCCCTTATCGAACTGCATGCCCTCGGTGAACTCGAGATCTAAGCCAGTTGTAGATGCCTCTTCGACTGTAATGACACCATCTTTGCCGACGCGATCCATCGCCTCAGAGATTAAATCTCCAATGGCGCGATCTTGAGCTGAGATAGTTGCAACGTCAGCGATCTGAGCTTTTCCATTAACTGGAGTGGCTTGTGCGCTAAGTCTTTCCGAGACTGCAGCAACTGCAGCTTCGATTCCAGCCTTGATTTCCATTGGCTGTGCGCCAGCGGCTAAGTTGCGGATTCCCTCTTTAACCATAGCTTGGGCTAGGACAGTTGCAGTTGTAGTTCCATCCCCTGCAACATCATTAGTCTTAGTTGCAACTTCTTTAACTAACTGTGCGCCCATGTTTTCAACTGGATCAGAGAGTTCAATCTCTTTAGCAATTGTCACACCATCATTTGTAATGATTGGAGCGCCGAAAGATTTAGCGATAACGACGTTGCGACCCTTAGGACCGAGTGTTACCTTGACTGTGTCGGCGAGAATATTGACGCCACGTTCCATCGCACGACGTGCGTGGTCGTCGAATTGAAGGGACTTTCCCATCTACTTCTCGATTACAGCGAGAATGTCGCGAGCTGAAAGCACCAAGAGATCATCTCCACCGTACTTGATTTCAGTTCCGCCGTACTTGCTGTACAAAACAACGTCGCCAACTTTGACATCCATTGGAACGCGAACGCCATCATCAAAGCGACCTGGCCCAACGGCAATGACTACGCCCTCTTGTGGCTTCTCTTTAGCTGTATCTGGGATTACAAGACCCGATGCCGTTGTTGTCTCGGCCTCGTTGGTCTTAATAACGATGCGATCTTCTAGTGGCTTAATTGCCATATACATAGCTCCTCTTGTGCGTTGTTTTCCTCGTGCAGGCCCGGTTAGCAGTGTGAGCCCGTGAGTGCTAACGCCAAGGGTATTAGGGCGTATTGCCCACGGCAAATCGGCTAATACAGGCTTATTGTGCCAACTGGCAGGCTGGAATCGGCATCGAAGGCGATAGGGCTGGGGCTGCGCCCGGCCGCGGCCATAAGGGCGCCAAGGGCTGCAACCATCGCCCCGTTATCGGTACACAGTCCTGGGGCAGGAATCCGTAGGCGTATGCCCGCCTTTTCGCAGCGCTGCTGGGCCAGCGCGCGAAGCCTGGAGTTTGCGCCCACGCCCCCGGCGATCAAGAGTGAGTTAATGCCCGTTGCCTTACAGGCCGCCAGTGATTTAAGAAGTAAGACATCGACGATCGCCTCTTGGAAAGAGGCGGCAACGTTTGCCTTTGCATAATCTGGGGTCGCCTCCAGATATCTTGCCACTGCCGTCTTTAATCCAGAGAATGAGAAATCAAATGGGCGGCTCTGCCAATCATTAGATGTTGTTAGGCCGCGCGGAAAATCGATTGAATCTGCCTTTCCATCTTTAGCAAGGGCATCAATTGCTGGACCTCCAGGAAAACCTAACTTCATGACAC
>SHVG01000055.1 GCA_009691145.1 Candidatus Planktophila sp.
GCAGATCTTGTGTATTCAGCTCTTGATCCCCGCATTAGATTGAGGAAGTAGCCATGAATCTATTTGGTCGCAGGCAACAGCCAACTGAAAAAATCTTATCTGGTGGCGAAAGTGCTATTGCAAATAAGGAGACCGAAGGCTTAAGCCAGGGGCAGATAGTTCGCAAACGCTTCTTCCGTCACCGGGCTGCAGTTCTTGCCCTTGTCATGGTCTCTAGCATTGTGGTCTTTGTATTTACAGCACTTGATACAAAGATTGGGCCAATTAGAATCCCTGGTTGGTGGAGATGGACGGTAGAGGATATTCCAGATCTTCGCTATGAGGATTGTGTTGGGGGAACTGTGGGCTGCCCAACACTGTCTATACGTCCAGGGGCTAGCTTTGGAATGGGGACTCACCCATTTGGACAAGATGACATTGGACGCGACTACTTTGCACTTGTGATGAATGGTGCACGTCGATCATTAATGATTATGTTTGTCATCGGTGCTGTTGCCGGATTTATTGGCGTTGTTGTTGGATCAATCTCTGGTTTCTATGGAAAGACAGTTGATGCAGTCCTGATGCGATTGGTGGATTTCCTTCAAACAGTTCCAACAATCATCATTGCAGCTGTTATCGGTAAAGCAGCTGGTCGCGTGGGACCGATATTCCTTGCATTATTTCTCGGTCTTCTCGGCTGGACAGGCTTGGCGCGTTTAGTCAGAGCACAGTTCCTTTCACTGCGCGAAATGGAGTTTGTGGATGCGGCTCGAGTAGCGGGTGCATCAAATTTGCGAATCACCTTCAAGCACATCCTGCCTAATGCTGTGGGTCAGATCATTGTTGTAATTACTTTAATCATGGCAGGTGCGATTTTGACTGAAACGGCACTTTCATACTTAGGTTTTGGAGTTGTCGCTCCAGATGTCTCGCTAGGGCTATTGATTAGTCAGTATGAGTCTGCTTTCACTACTCGCCCGTGGTTATTTTGGTGGCCAGGATTCTTTATCATCTCGATTGCTCTCTGTGTAAACTTTATTGGCGATGGATTGCGCGATGCCTTTGATCCGCGCCAGCGTCGCCGTATTACTAAGAAGGATCGCCTTCAAGCCAAGGTTGCCAGCAAGGCTGGTGCTTAAGTAATGAGTACAGAAAATATTCTACAAATCTCCGATTTTAATGTTGATTTCTGGGTAGATGGAGAGTGGTACCCAGCTGTCATAGATATGAACTTAGAGTTAGCCGCTGGAAAGGTGACTGCGATAGTTGGTGAGTCTGGCTCTGGAAAGTCAACAACGGCGATGGGTTTAATGTCCCTTCTTGCATCTAACGCCCGTATGAATGGAAGCGTCAAGGTCAAGGGCGAAGAGATGCTTGCTGCAAAATCATCGGTTTTGCATAGGTATCGCGGCCGAGAGGTTGCCTACATCTTCCAGGAGCCAATGACGGCGCTTAATCCACTCTTTACTATTGGCTACCAGATAGTTGAAACCTTGAGAAATCACTTTGATATGGGACCAAAAGAGGCTCACACTCGCGCCATTGAGCTACTTACCTTGGTGGATCTTCCCGATCCAGAACAGTCGATCTTTAAGTATCCGCACCAACTTTCAGGCGGCCAGCGCCAACGAGCGATGATTGCCCAGGCTCTGGCCTGCGACCCCGCCCTGTTAGTGGCCGATGAACCAACAACTGCGCTGGATGTAACGGTTCAAGCTGAGATTCTCGATTTGATGCGTGGACTCAAAGACAAGCTCAACTCTGCAATTCTTCTTATTACCCACGACATGGGCGTTGTTGCCGATATGGCCGATGAGATTCTTGTCATGAAGGATGGATTCACAGTCGAGCACGGAACTGCGGATCAAATCTTTAATAGACCGCAACACCCATACACTCAGCAACTTCTTGCCGCCGTTCCAAAGCTGGGATCGAGTGTTAAGCGCGCGCTACCGTATAAGGAGAGCGCTAAGCCATCGCCGGTAATGAAGTTAACAGATGTGACGATCGAGTATCCCAAGCGTGGGCGCCAACCAGCATTTGTCGCCGTTAAAAACTTTAACCTTGAGATTTATCCAGGTGAGATCGTTGGCCTGGTTGGCGAATCAGGCTCTGGAAAGACAACTGTGGGCCGTGCATCTATTGGCCTGCTACCGATTAAGTCGGGGAGAATTGAGATTGTTGGCAAAGATATTAGCCACGCATCGCAGAAAGATTTGTTCTCGATCCGTCGCCATACTGGAATCGTCTTTCAAGATCCGGCGAGCTCATTAAATCCACGCCTGCCAATCGGTGAGTCGATTGGCGAACCAATCTTCTTGGCCAAAATTGCAAAGGGTGCAGAGCTTGCACGTATGATCGAAGATTTACTGGATCAAGTCGAGCTCCCGCGCAGCTATCGCAACCGTTATCCGCACGAGCTCTCTGGTGGACAGCGCCAGCGCGTTGGTATCGCCCGCGCATTAGCGCTTACCCCAGATCTATTGATCGCAGATGAGCCAACATCGGCCCTAGATGTATCGGTGCAGGCCCGCTTCTTAGATCTATTACAAGAGCTTCAAGAGAAGTTGCACTTTGCCTGTCTGTTCATTAGTCACGATTTAGCCGTTGTAGATATTTTGGCCCACCGCATCGCAGTAATGCAGGATGGTCTACTTGTCGAAGAGGGCGATCGCGATCAGATTTTGCTCTCACCAAAGAATGACTACACACGCCGCTTGATCTCAGCTGTTCCGGTACCAGACCCTGCCGAACAGCGCAAACGTCGCGAGGCCCGACTAGCCCTTAAGAAGTAGGCTCTCTTAGTCGCTGGCTTGGCCGCTGCGGTGTGTGTATCGGCCCAAGAAATCGGCCCTCATATCTGCAAAGTTGCCATCTAATAAGGCCTGTCGCATCTGGTCGACTAAGCGGACGATGAAGCGCTCATTATGAATCGTTGCAAGGGTCGCTGAGATGATTTCCTTGCCGCGAAATACATGGTGCATATAGGCCCGTGTGTAGTGCGTACAGGTGTAACAGTCACATTCATCGTCTATGGCCGTGAAATCGCGCTTAAAACCGCTATTAGATAGGTTAAAACGCCCCTCCATCGTATAGACAGCACTTGTACGTGCAATACGGGATGCTAAAACGCAGTCAAATGTATCGATACCGTTTTCAACTCCGATAAATAAATCCTCAGGGGCACCGATTCCCAATAGATGCTTGGGTTTGTTTTCAGGCAGTATCTGATTGACCCAGGAGATGATTGTGCCCAGCGCCCCCTTATCTAGCGCCCCACCGATTCCAAAACCATCGAAGGCCTGGCCCGATGATTGCATAGAGCCCAGATCACCTGCGGCCTTCTTTCGCAGATCTTCGTATTGGGCCCCTTGGATGATAGCGAAGAGGGCCTGGTAGGGCTTGGTGGATCGCTCATCGCTCAGGCGCTTGTGCTCATCTAAACAGCGCATCGCCCATGCATAGGTGCGATCCATCGCCAACTCTTGATAGCGACGGGTGTTATGCAAGGTAGTGCACTCATCAAATGCGAAGATGATGTCGGCCCCGATTTTGTGTTGGACCTGCATCGAGAGTTCTGGGGTAAAGCGATGAATCGAGCCATCTAGATGGGATTTGAAAGTTACGCCCTCATCATCGACATGGGCAAGGCGCTCCTTATTATCGGCGATGACATCATCTCGCCTGAAAGTTTTGGTATCCATTGCTAATACTTTTTTAAAGCCCACACCGAGGGATAGAACTTGAAAGCCACCGGAGTCGCTCATCGTTGGCCCAGGCCAGTTCATGAATTCGCCTAGCCCGCCAGCCTCATCAAGGATCTCGGCCCCGGGTTGTAAATAGAGATGATAGGCATTTGCGAGTAAGGCCTGTGCGCCAAGATCTGCCATCGCCTCTGGCAGTACAGATTTAACCGTTGCCTTAGTGCCTACCGGTATAAATGCTGGGGTTTGAATCTGCCCATGCGCAGTTGTAATTGTGCCAACGCGTGCCAGCGAATTACTTTCTGCATGTTTTATATCAAAGGAGAAAGTCACGAGTTACCAGATCTGAACACGTGATTTTTCATCCAGCCACAATGCATCTGTATCACTCACACCAAAGGCATCATAGAAAGGTGTGAAGTTACTGACGATCGTGTTACAGCGAAACTCATTCGGAGAGTGAGGATCGGTTGCAATACGGCGGCGTTGCTCTTCAGGGCGCACCTTGCCACGCCAGGCTTGTGCCCATCCAAAAAATAGACGCTGCTCACCAGTGAAGCCATCGATAACCGGTGATGGCTTGCCAGCTAATGAGATCTGATAGGCCTTATATGCAATTGCTAGGCCGCCTAAGTCCCCGATATTTTCGCCCACAGTCAGCGCGCCATTGACGCTAATGTCAGGTGTTTCTTCGGGTCGCAGCTGGTTGTACTGCTCAATGAGGGCGTTAGAGCGAAGATCAAATGCGGCGCGGTCGCCATCGCTCCACCAGTTATTGAGTGCGCCATCGCCATCGTACTTTGAGCCCTGATCATCAAAGCCATGGCCGATTTCATGTCCAATAATTGCTCCGATTCCACCGTAGTTAACGGCATCATCTGCGCCAAGGCCAAAGAAGGGTGGCTGCAAGATGGCAGCAGGAAAGACGATCTCATTCATGACGGGGTTGTAGTAGGCGTTAACGGTCTGTGGGGTCATGTGCCACTCGTCGCGATCTACGGGCTTGCCAATCTTGGCCAGCTCGAAATCTCGTTGGAACTTTGTCACATGGCCGATATTGGCAAAGAGATCATCGGGACTGGTAACAAGGGCTAAATAATCGCGCCACTTATCTGGATAGCCGATCTTAGGGGTGAACTTGCCGAGTTTTTCGAGCGCCTTGATCTTTGTCTCTTGGCTCATCCAATCGATGGCATGAATACTCACTCGATATGCCTCAATAAGATTTGCCACTAACTTCTCCATGGCCACCTTCGCGGCAACGGGAAAATGCTGCTCGACATAGACCTTACCAACGGCCTCACCGAGTGAGCCCTCAACAACTGAGACTGCACGCTTCCAGCGCTGGCGAAGTTCGGGTGTACCAGAGAGCGTCTTGCCGTAGAAGTCAAAGTTCTGGTTGACCAAATCACTCGATAGATATGGCGCCGATCCGTTGATGATCTTCCATTTGAGCCAGGCGACCCATGAGTCACGATCAAAGACTGAGAGAATCTGAGATAGAGCGTGGAAAAATGGAGGTTGCTGAACAATAACTGAATCTAAAACCACTGCCGGGATTTCACCGGCAGATAAGTAGAGATCAAAATCAAAGGCGGGCATTAAGGCGATTACTTCAGCTCGGCTCATCTTGTTATAGGTCAGTGTTGCATCGCGATCTTTGACGGCATCAAAGTGGTGGCTAGCGAGTTGGGTTTCAAGGCTGAGAATCTTGGCCGCTAAATCCTTTCCATCTGTGATGCCAACTAGCGAGAACATGCCTTCGACATGGGCCAGAAAGGCACTGCGGATTTGTCCATACTGATCCTCGCGATAGTACGACTCATCGGGCAGCGAGATTCCACCTTGGGCTAAGTACAAGATATTTATCGATGCATCCATTTGATCGGCGTAGATAAAGGAGCCGAAGATCCCGCCGAGACCTCGGGCCTCAAGTTCGGACATTATTGAAATGAAATCGGGGAGTGATTGGATCGAATCGCATAGGGCCAGGTCTTTAAGGATCGGTGTATAGGCCCTATCCTCGATCGCATCGACTGACATAAAGGATGTATAGAGGTCACTGATCTTTGTCGCCTCTGCCGATCCAGTTGCGCCCTCGATTATGGCGCGGACCTGCTTTTCGGATAAGTCGCGAAGGGTCATAAACGCTCCATCGGTTGCGCGATCTGCAGGAATGAGGGCGGTTTTGAGCCAGCTGCCATTAAAGTGGCGGAAGAGATCATCTTGGATACGAACCGCTGGGTCGATATGGTCGAAATCTAAACCGCTAGTGCTCATACTCATGCCTACAACCCCTTATAAAATTTAGTTGAAAGTTCACCTGTTAGCCTAAACTCTCCTCATGCCAGAGCAAAACGCTACCGCACCGCGCTGGCTTAACGCAGTTGCAAGTCTGCGCTCTCGTTTTATAGATCACCTATCAAAGGATGATCAAGAGGTATTAGTTGGAGTATTTGCTCGGGTTCAAGACTGCTTTCACAGGCAGAGCGCTGGCCAATAAAAAAACCTCATAAAAAAACCCGCCACATAGAGTGGCGGGTTTTTTTAATTGATAATTACTTCTTAGCTGCCTTCTTGCGGCGGCGCTTCTTTGGAGCTGCTGCTGCAGCTGCCTTCTTACGGCGGCG
>SHVG01000008.1 GCA_009691145.1 Candidatus Planktophila sp.
CGGGCTAAAACGCTAAAGAGCGCCTCAGTGATTCCCTCTCTATCGACCCCACTGAGCAGGATTAGGCCTGTGAACTGCTCGGTAACGGGTGTGGGTGCCATAAGAAGTGCAAGGTTATCGCGAATCACGTTGCGTCAATGCCCATATTCAACGCACTTTGGACTCACACGCAGTATCTTTTTGCTCTATGGCCAGCGGATCTGTATTAGATGTTAACGATGTCTCCGTTCGTCGCGCAGAAAAGATCATTTTAGGGCCCATTAATTTCTCCATAAATGCTGGGGAGCGCTGGGTTATTTTGGGACCGAATGGCGCTGGCAAATCGACGCTGTTGCTAATCCTTGCAACCAAGATCTTTCCTACAACGGGTGTGGTCACCGTTCTTGATAGGCAGATGGGACGTGTCGATCTCTTCGAGCTTCGCACCCGAATTGGATTATGCGGAGGATTAGTTGCAGAGGATATTCCAGGAGATGAGCGGGTAAAGGACGTCGTATTAACGGCCGCCTATGCAATTCTTGGTCGATGGAATGAAGTTTATGATCTTTGGGATGAATCACGAGCGATGGCCTTGCTGACAACATTTGGAGTCCGAGAACTCAGCGAGCGACTCTATGAAACATTAAGTGAGGGTGAGCGCAAGCGCGTGCAGATAGCGCGAGCGTTAATGGCAGATCCAGAGCTTTTATTACTCGATGAACCGGCAGCTGGTCTAGATGTCGGCGGTAGAGAGGACCTGCTGGCCCGATTCGCGCAGTTCTCTTTAGATCCCACCGCGCCTGCAACCGTTCTAGTTACCCACCATATTGAGGAGATCCCTGTTGGTACCACGCATGCGCTCCTGCTTAAAAATGGTGTTATCGCGGTTTCAGGTCCAGTAGATCAAGTGATTACAAGTGAACATATCTCGGCAATTTTCGATACTCCGATAGAAGTAAGTTCAGTCTCAGGACGGTTCTCAGCTCGAGCTTGGATGTAACATGAAACTGTTCGATCAGTTACATCCCGACTGGCAAGAGGCGTTAATAGGATTGAAACCAGATTTCAATCGTATTGATTCACAATTGGTAGAAGATGTAACCGTTCCAGCCTATGAAAACATACTACGGGCGCTTTCAACACCCATTGATTCAATCTCTGTCGTCATCATTGGGCAGGATCCATATCCAACACCGGGATATGCAAATGGATTGGCATTTTCGGTCACGAGTGAGATCACACCCTTACCGGCCTCACTTAGAAATATTTTTAAAGAGCTAGAGAGTGATCTAGGTATTCCTATGAACTGCAATGGCGATCTCACGCGCTGGGCGCAGCAGGGAGTGCTACTTCTGAATCGAATATTAACTACCGAATCCGGCCACTCACTAAAGCATGAGTTACTTGGTTGGCAAGAAATAACTAATGAGGTTGCCAGCGTACTTGGTCAAAAGCCAGTCGTAGCTATCCTCTGGGGAAAGAATGCACAGGAGTTATCACACTTCTTTGATCCTGCGCGCACTATTAAATCAGTGCATCCCAGTCCCCTATCCTCCTATCGAGGTTTTTTTGGATCCAAACCTTTCTCTAAAACAAATGAAATTTTACGCGCAAGTGGTGCACCACAAATACAGTGGTAGAAATACTAAGGGCCCCGCAGAATCTGCAGGGCCCTTAGTATTAACGTGAAACTAGTTAGCTAATCCAGATATTAATTGGCGACATTAGGAAGTACACGAGGAAGAGAGCAGCAACAAGGAGAAGCAAAGGATGAACCTCTTTGCGACGACCCTGTACCAAACGAATTCCAACGTGAGAGATAAAGCCAGCACCAATACCTACAGAGATATTGTAAGTAAATGGCATCAGAATAATTGTGAGGAAGGCAGGAATCGCAACTCCATAATCATTCCAATCAATATTCTTAATCTGAGTCATCATTAGGAAGCCAACGATTACAAGGGCAGGAGTTGCTGCCTCGTAAGGTATAACGGCTACCACGGGTGCAAGGAAGGTAGTTAGAAGGAACATGACGCCAGTAACCACGGAGGCAAGGCCAGTGCGTGCGCCTTCACCGACACCTGCCGCAGATTCAATATAGCTGGTGTTGGAGGAGATGCTTCCTGCACCACCTGCCACTGCAGCCAATGAGTCGACAAGAAGAATGCGGTCGTTATTTGGAACATTTCCATCTTTATCTATTAATCCAGCTTCGTGACCGATGGCGGTAACTGTACCAACAGTGTCAAAGAAGTCAGATAGAAGAAGTGTGAAGATGAAGAGAATCGCGGCAATTAGTGGAATGCGATCAAAGGATCCTAAGAGGTTGAAGTTTCCAAAAAGACTGAAATCTGGAGTTCCTACAACATCGGTTGGGACTGATGGAACATTGAGTCCCCAACCCTTTGGGTTAAAAGTTTTGCCATCAAAGCCTGGCCCGATTTTAAATGCAGACTCAATAACGATAGCGAAAACAGTGGCTGTTGCGATTCCAATAAGGAGAGCGCCTTTAACCTTCTTGACCATAAGAATGATCATGAGGAAAAGTCCACATGCAAAGACAACTACTGGCCAGCCAACAAGCGTTCCGTTATCGCCAAGAGTTACAGGTACTGGACCTGTACCTGTGCGACGAACGAATCCTGCATCAACTAGACCAATAAGTGCGATGAATAGACCGATACCAACTGAGATTGCAATCTTTAGTTGCGTAGGTACAGCTCTAAACACAGCAGTTCTAAAGCCTGTCAAAACGAGAACTGTAATAATGATGCCTTCAATAACAACTAAGCCCATTGCATCTGCCCACGACATCTTTGAGGCGATTCCAAAGGCAACAAATGTGTTCAGGCCAAGACCTGTGGCAAGCGCCAATGGATAATTGCCAACTACGCCCATGAGTATTGTTAATACGCCGGCAACTAAAGCTGTCATAGCCGCTATAGCAGCTAGGTTTGGAGCCTCTCCGCCACCGAGGAACTTTCCATCGCCATCTTTTGCAAGACCGATAATCAATGGATTGAGTGCAACGATGTACGCCATTGTGAAGAATGTGACGACTCCACCACGTACTTCACGGCCTACGGTTGAGCCACGTTCAGTGATTTTAAAATACGAATCGAGCATGACTTATCCCTTTCTGTTCTGGTTGCAGGGTTCTACAGAACCCTTTGCGCCTTGTGCGGGAGCACAGCCCGAGGGAAGATACTCAATAGGGTATAGGCTACTTCTGAGTAAGGCGTGCAACCACACCTAGGGCTACGGCAATTGATTGGCCAATTAATGCAGCAAATAGGAGGGTTCCTAGGCCTACATTTCCACCAAGGAGTGCACCTAAGGCGACAACGCTGAGTTCGATCCCCAGGCGCACGCGACCTACTCGTACTCCAGATCGGCGGTGAATGGCAGTCATTAGGCCATCACGCGGACCAGGTCCGAGCCCGCAGGTGATGTAGATGCTCGTGGCGAGCCCGACCATGGCGATTCCAACGAGTGCAAAGACTACTCCAACTAGGAATGAGCTTTGCAATGGGATAAGTGAGACACCCACTTGAATTGCAATGGCGATAATTACTAAGTTTGAAATCGTCCCAAAGCCAGGTTTTTCGCGCAATGGTACCCATGCAAGTAGAACCAAGGCACTAATTGCAAAGGTCGACCATCCCATTGATATATCTAGGTGGCGAGAAATACCTTGAGCTAAAACCGACCAAGGTCCATTACCGATATTACTCTGGATAACAAATGCATCGCCAAGACCAAATATGAATAAGCCCACAAAGAGAATGAGTACTCGCAGAGGATTAAGATCCCACCGCCCTGTAGCTGTCCAAGGAGTATGAGGAACAGTTCTGTGTGGACGTAAGAACTCCATAAATGCATTCGAGGACATTGGATGAGCCTAGCCCATGTTGCCTCATGAAAGGATAATGGCTAGCCTGCAACAATGTTTCCAGGAATCGGCACGGTTATCAATGTCATCGCCATCATCGGTGGCGCATCCATTGGTGTAGTAGTTGCCAACGGTCTGCGCATCACAACGCGGGCACTGATTACCGATGTATTAGGGCTAGTCACACTGCTTGCTGCGCTATCGGCCTTAGCTCCACTGTGGTCTATACAGTTTCGCAACGCGTTTCCAAGTGGCTGGCCTTTATTGGTCGTTCTTGCATCGCTATTAATCGGTGGCTTGATTGGCAGCGCTCTTAAGTTAGAGGCAAAACTGGATTCGTTGGGAGAAAATCTGCGTGAAAAGTTTAAGGCCTCACGGGAGGGCACATTTGTTGAGGGATTTGTTTCAGCATCGCTTCTCTTTGCAATCGGGCCACTAGCGATTTTAGGATCTATTAGCGATGGAATGTCCACCGGTATTGATCAGCTCTTACTCAAGAGCACACTGGATTTTTTCGCAGCGATGGCCTTTGCCTCATCCCTTGGTTGGGGTGTAGCCGTTGCCGCTATCCCAGTAGGTATATATCAAGGTAGTTGGACGGTAATCGGGTTTTTTCTGGGAGAGATTTTGAGTCCATACCAAGTTGATGCGATGACAGTTGTTGGTGGAGTTCTGCTCGTTGGAATCGGACTTCGACTATTGGCTATTAAAAACGTTGCAGTCGTAAACCTCTTGCCAGCATTGGCCATAGCTCCACTACTTGCCTTGGCTGTTCACAGCTTTCTATAACTCCTAGATAGTTGCGGCATCAATGACAAAGCGATGCTAACGTCGCTGGCTGGAGCTCAACGCGGCAAGTCCGCGTGCTTTCATACTCTTACTCCTTAAATGGAAGAGGCTGAGAGGATACGTGAGCGGCGCGAGAGGCGCGCGCTGTAACGTGGCGCATATGGTGGCGACGACACAGGACCTCATATGCGATTTCAGCTCCTGGGTTCACATCTCCGACAACAACTTGCTCGCCCTCAACGACCATGACACCGCCTTTGGTGCGCGCATTATGTGTTGCACGCGAACCACACCAGCACAGCGCTTCAACCTGCAGTGCATGCACGCGATCTGCAAGTTCAATCAAGCGCGCAGAACCCGGAAAGAGAAGTGTCTGAAAGTCGGTCAGAATTCCAAAGGCAAATACATCTATACCTAAGCCATCAACGATATGTGCCATCTGTTCGATTTGTAAGCGTTCATAAAACTGCGCCTCATCACAGATGATGTAGTCAATGCGATCTCCTGCAGATAGGTGATCCACTACGTGTTTATGTAGATCCAATCCTGGATTTACTTCAATAGCAGGCGATGAGAGTCCAAGACGTGAGGATATGACTCCAATTCCTGCCCGATCCTTATTGGTAAAGATGACTCCACTTCGCCCACGACTGTGATGGTTATGGGCCGTTTGCAGGGCCAGAGTAGATTTACCACTATCCATAGTTCCGCAGTAGTAAATTAACTCAGCCATGAAAACTATCTTGCCACACCATTAGGCAAAGAGACCATTGAGCCTGAGTGCATTTTCAAGGGCAGGCAGTAAGTGAAGGGCCATAGATACCGAAATATGGGATGCGTCGCGGTAGGCAACGATTGAATCGACAATTGCGGGGCAGTACGAGGAGCACAGCCACGGTGTTGGATCGATCACCTCAAAGCCCTTCACAATACTTACTCTGGTTTTCTCCGTTGAATCGCAACGAGTTGAATCTAGTGATGCTAGACATGATGGGATATCTCGCAGTGGATGGGGTGTGTCGCTTAAATAAATTAAATGGTTACTTGACCCCTTAAGATCTCCTGCAAGTTTACGCTGTCCATCACTCCACCATGCATCTCGATCAACAACTTTGTCTCCCGGGGTGAAGTACTCAAAACTAGTTGTGATCACGGCTAAGGGATGAATGGACTGGATGCGTGCGATTGAGTTCTCACGCCATTTTTCGCAGTGCACATTCTTGAATGCCCCTTTGTCGGGTTTTGGGGCATCAACTGCAGGGCAGGCCGACTTTGTAAGAGATATTAACTTCAAGCCCTTGCGTGCTGCTAGACGTTCGAGGGTCGGAAACCATTGTGCTGCATGGGAATCTCCGTAGAGGACGATCGTCGTTGAGGATCTCTTGTCTCCATAGGTGCAGTAGCCCGACTTTGTTTCGCCATAATTAACATGACAGTCATCGCCATAGACAGCCGGCTCTGCCATCACCTCCTTCAAATCAAAGGTGTAGGAGTGAGCACCCTTGGTCGAAATTAATGAGCTAGAAGTAGTCGCAATTAGCACACCAGCGATTAGAGATGCAACTGTCGTGCTGAGTGCTCCGACATAGAGTTTTCTTGGCTCGATATTGATATGCCGCATCGGCTCTTCGATAAACTTATTGGTCAGATGCGCCAAGATAATGGTCAATGCGATGCATGCGAATCGTTCAAACAGATGCAAGGGACGACCTAATGCACTACTAGGTATTACTAATGCCGGCCAATGCCATAAGTACAATGGATAGGAGATTTTCCCCAACCATTGAGAGAATCGGTTGTTGGATAGATCATTAAATATAGGTGGCCATATGGATATAGTGGCGATTAAGAGAGCGGTTGCAATAACTGGGAGCAGGGCGTTGAGACCTGGAAATGCCGTGTTGTCGTTGAACCTAAAAGAGGCGACAAGAAGTGCAGCTAAGCCGAGCCAGGGCAGTAAACGGTGCTTGAAAATATTTACTGGAATAAATAACAGTAGTGCTCCAATACCTAACTCCCAAGCGCGTGTAGGTAGAGAGTAGAAGGCCAAGATAGGAGCGCTCTGGGTCTGATAAATCGACAAAGCTAGCGAGAGCGCTGTAACAAATGAGATTCCACCAACAAGTGCGCGCCTGCCGCGCCTAGCCAAGAAAATCATAAGTACTGGCCAGAGCAGATAGAACTGCTCTTCAACTGCCAAGGACCAGTAGTGAATAAAGGGCGATGGCGTTGCATTGAGATTTTGATAATCATTTTGCCACCAGGCAAACAGGTAGTTTGAAATATAGGTCGCAGCGGCAAAGAGATCGCGACCCAATGAATCCCTAGTAATTGCTGGTAGTAGGAACCAGGCGACGAGGGCCGTTGCAAAGAGCACGAAGAGTGATGTCGGCAGTAGGCGCTTTATGCGGCGTTGGTAGAAAGCAGGAAGGTTAAGCCTGCCCGTACTATCTATCTCGCGCAGGATTAATCCGGTGATTAGATAGCCTGAAATAACATAGAAGATATCGACGCCTATAAAGCCACCCGGAACCAAGCGAGCGTGAAAAAAGGTGACAATAATCGCTGCTAGCGCACGCAGGCCCTGGATCTGTAGTACGCGCACCTTTATGAAACTACCAGCGAAGTGAGAGGTATATCGGGAAACTTTTCATAGAGAGTTTGTCGCCCAGATAGGCCATCGATCTCAAGCAGGGTCAGTACATGTGCCACTCGTCCGCCACTGCGATGTATCAAATCAATGGCTGCACAGATCGTTCCACCCGTTGCTATGACGTCATCAATGAGCAGAACATCCTCACCTTGAGAGATTGCATCTACATGCATCTCTAGTGTGTCGCTGCCATACTCCAATCCATAACTCTGTGAGATAACTGTATGCGGAAGCTTTCCCGCTTTTCTAATCGGAATAAAACCAGAGCCGAGCTCATAGGCAACGGCCGATGCGAAGATAAAACCTCGCGCCTCAATACCTGCAACCAGAGTTGCGCGCTCTGCATATGTAGCCAATGTGCGGGTGACGGCGTTGAAGGCATCCCCATTTGCTAGCAACGGGGTAATGTCCTGAAAACGAATCCCTGGCTTTGGATAATCCGGGATTTCACGGATGAGCGAGAGCGCTTCATCTATCTGCATGTGTCCGAAAGGGGAGTTGAACCCCTAAGCCCTTGCGGGCACTAGCACCTCAAGCTAGCGCGTCTGCCAATTCCGCCACCCGGACGTGAGTGTCGGGTAAGGATAGCAATTCGGTGAGAGAATGCCTAAATGACTACATCTATAGCCCTCGAAGCCGAAGTAATCCGCATCTGTCAAGATCTCATCAGAATTCCCAGCGTTAACTTTGGTGACGGCAAAGGAGATGAGAAGGCCATTGCAGATTATGTTCGTGCATCGTTAGCAGAAGTTGGTATCGAATCCACTATCTACGAATCAGCCCCGGGCCGTTGCAATGTTATAGCGAGAATTCCCGGGCGCGATTCACAGCGTGCAGGTTTAGTTGTTCATGGCCATCTAGATGTTGTGCCAGTAAATGCCGATGACTGGAGCGTTGATCCATTTTGTGGTGAGATCATCGATGGGGTGATTTGGGGCCGTGGCGCAGTTGATATGAAGAACATGGATGCCATGATTCTTGCGACTGTTCGCCAATGGTCGCGCACGGGTTATCTCCCACCGCGCGATATCGTGCTTGCATTTTTTGCCGATGAAGAGGCTGGAGGCATTTATGGCTCACATTGGTTGGTCGATAAACACCCCGAACTCTTTGCAGGATGCAGCGAAGCCGTCTCTGAAGTAGGTGGATTCTCAGTTACGGTCGGCGGCGGTAAGCGTCTATACATGATTGAAACGGCAGAGAAAGGTATTCACTGGATGAAGTTAACGGCTCATGGCCGAGCTGGACACGGCTCTGTCATGAACGATGAAAACGCATTAACGCGTCTAACTGAGGCAGTTGCAAAGATCGGTAATCACCAATGGCCTCAGCGATATAGCACGACAGTTAAAGCCTTATTTAAGAGCGTAGCTGCGGCGACCGGTAAGACCTACGATGAAAAAGATCTACGTCCTCTACTGAGTGAGGTGGGATTTGCTGCACGCATGATCGCTGCGACTCTGCAAAATACCGCTAACCCAACGATGTTAGAGGCTGGGTACAAGGCAAATGTAATCCCAAGCTCTGCCAGTGCAGTCATTGATGGTCGTTTCATTCCTGGCTTTGAAGATGAACTGAACGAGACAATTAAAACCCTCATCGGCCCGCATATTGTGGTCGAGACAATTACACGCGATAAGGCGCTAGAAGTACCCTTCAAAGGGGATTTAGTTGATGCAATGTGTAATGCGATTTTGAAAGAGGATGCAGAGGCGATCCCAGTTCCATATCTCATGAGTGGTGGTACCGATAACAAAGCCCTAGCAGAGCTTGGAATTATCGGTTATGGATTCTCACCTCTGAAGCTCGATGAGAATTTTGATTTCATGGCAATGTTTCATGGCGTCGATGAGCGCGTCCCAGTAGAAGGTCTTACCTTTGGTGTTCGCGTACTGAAGGATTTTCTAGAAAACTGCTAAGCACTTACATCGTTAAGGGCACTGCGTAAGATGTCGGGAAGGGTAATCTCCTCGCTCTTTAGAGCCCCGCGCAGCTGTGCACCGGTACGGGCACCGATAATTGCACTAGTAACACCTGGGGCATCGCGAACCCAAGCAAGGGCAACTTCCAGGGGCGAATAGCCAAGGCCAGATGCGGCGACGCCAACGGCATCTACTGTGCGAGAGCTGCGAGAGTCTAGGTATGGCTCAATGTGGTTAGCGAAGTGCGGTGCCGCCCCCCGTGAATCACTTGGAAGGCCGGTGCGATATTTACCTGTTAAAACCCCGCGAGCAAGGGGGGCCCATGCCAGAAAACCAACACCACAATCATTGGCACATTCAAGAAGTTCGATCTCAACATCGCGGTTGAGCAGTGAATACTCGGCTTGAATAGTGGTGATTGGCGCCTTCATTGAGTTGGAGTGTTGCTTTGTAGCCGCTCGTGCTAACTGCCATCCTGCGTAGTTACTTACTCCAACATAGCGCGCTCGTCCAGTTGTATAGGCATAATCAAGGGCGGCCAAGGTCTCATCTAGCGGGGTATGTGCATCCCATGCATGAACCTGCCAGATATCAACAAAATCACTGTCTAAGCGCGCAAGTGATTTATCTAGTTCGCAGATTAAAGACTGCCGAGATGCATCTACATTTCTTATGCCATCTGGAAAACTCAAACCAGATTTCGTGGCAATTACTACATCATCTCGATTGAAGAGAGTTCCAACTAATCCACCGATCACTCTCTCGCTATCGCCATCTCCATAGGTATTTGCTGTATCGATGAAGTTGCCACCGGCATCGATATATGCACGGCACTGATCTGCAGCTTCATGCTCATCGGTATCGCGGCCCCACGTCATGGTGCCAAGACCTAAACGCGAGAGCGTTAATCCACTGTTACCTGCTCTGCGCATTTCCATGAGGCGACCTTAGCAAGGCGGCGTCGAAAAACCTGCGATAGCCTTGGCTTTATGCAGGTAGTTTTGATTCGACATGCCCACTCCGAGGCCAACGCCAAAGGTGTTCTCTCTGGACGAATCTCTGGTGTGCATCTATCTTCCACTGGAGTTTCACAGTCCCAAGAACTTGTTACCCGTTTAGGAGCTATCGCCGTTGCAGAGCTTCGCGTTAGCCCACTCGAGCGCTGTGCCGAGACTATTAATCCCTGGTGGCAAAGTATTGGTAAGAAGAGCAATCGTGGAGTTGAAATTGTTAGAGATGAGAATTTGACTGAGGTTGATTATGGAAAGTGGAGTGGCAAAAAGCTTGCGCTTCTATCTGCGAAGAAACTCTGGAAAACCGTGCAACACAATCCCAGCGCTATGTATTTTCCATCTGGAGAGGGTTTGGCTCAGATGCAAGAGCGCGCGATGCGGGCGGTTCACGCAGCCATCGGCTCCAAGAAGAAGGGAGCGGCTGTTCTGGTCAGTCATGGGGATGTCATCAAATCAATCGTTGCATCTAGCCTAGGAATGCATCTCGATGATTTTCAGCGCATCGTTATCGATCCAGCCTCGGTAACCATAATTGATTTCAGTGGCACCAAACCGCGGTTGATACTTCTTAACGATTCGAGGGCCAACCTAGAGAGTTTCATTAATGCGCCCTATAGAAAGCGTAATCTCCTAGGTGGGGGAGCAGGTAAGTGAGTTTTGTATTCGACTCGGTCGATCGATTTGTGGCCGGTACAGTCGGAGAGCCAGGGGAGCGAGCTTTTTTTATTCAAGCACAAAGTGGAGCACGTTTAGTTACCGTCGCCCTTGAAAAGGCACAAGTTGCAGCATTAGCCGAACGTCTTGCGATAGTGATAAATGATCTGCGTAGAAGTGATTTTTCCCTACGCATTCTCGATCTACCTCGCGATGATGCACCCCTACAAAACCCTATTGACTCTGAGTTTGGAGTCGGTGGGATTTCAATGGCCTGGGACGAGAGCGTGTCGAAGATGAGCCTCGAGCTCTTTGAAATTACAGCCGCAGATGAAGAGGCGAATATCTCGTTAAAGGTTTCCCTGGATATATCGCAGTGCGATGCATTCGTTAAACGATCTAAGGCGCTGGTAAGTGCGGGTCGTTTGCCATGTCCGTTCTGTGGTATTCCAATTGATCCACGTGCTCACTTATGTCCGAGGGCTAATGGTTATCGACGATAAGTTCGCGCTCCTATCCAACGGTGAGCTAAATGTAACGGGCAGACTAGTGGATGCATCAAATGCAACCTTGTATGCCAAGGTCAGGCATGAGGATCAATCAATGCTCTGTATCTACAAGCCCATCGCTGGAGAGCGACCCCTATGGGATTTTCCAGATGGAGCGCTGGCTTATCGTGAGTACGCTGCATATCTGCTCAGTAGCACTCTTGGCTTTAATATAGTTCCGATAACAATTCTGCGTGATGGCCCGTATGGATTTGGGATGGTGCAGGAGTGGATTGATATTGATGAGAGCGTTGATTTAGCCTCTTTCTTCTCATCCAATAATCCAGCGCTACGATCGATGGCTTTATTCGATGCAATCATCAACAACACAGATAGAAAGATTGGCCATCTTTTACCAACAACCACGGGCGATTTATTTGGTTGCGATCACGGTGTCACCTTCCATAGCGAGGATAAGCTGCGCACTGTGTTGTGGCAGTGGTCGGGGGATCCACTCACAAAGAGTGAGATCGAACTACTACAACGGGCCCGCCATCTAATTAGTTCCGAGCTCGATCTATCACCATATCTGAGCGTGACAGAGTTACTCGCCCTTTCTTCGCGCATAGATACGTTGATGTCAAAGGGTGCAATGCCAGTTCCAAATCCAGATTGGCCGCCAGTACCTTGGCCTGCATTTTAATCTGGCACTAACTAGGATGAGAGAGTGAACTCTTGGGACAAGGTCGGCGTTCCTGCCCTCGGTACTGAAGTCGTTGTAGCCCCGCTCTATCTAACAAACTCACAGTCAGGTCTTAAAGAGCTAGTCCCAACAAAATCCATGTACCGCATGTATGTCTGTGGAATAACCCCTTACGATGCAACACACCTTGGTCATGCGGCAACCTATCTCACCTTCGATTTAATCAATCGATATCTTCGCGCACAGGGTGCCCGGGTTGACTATGTTCAAAATATTACAGATATCGATGATCCACTTCTTGAGCGCGCAAAGCGCGATGGTGTTGATTGGGCCGATCTAGCGCATTCACAGGTATCGCTTTTTATAAGCGACATGGTCAACCTACGTGTTATCCCTCCACTGCATTACATCGGAGCAGTTGAGGCGATACCTCTGGTTGTAAAGGCGGTCGAAGATCTAGATAGACGGGGTTCTATATATCCGATCGGGAGTGATTACTACTTCTCTAACTCAGTTGAATCAGGCTTCGGTTCACTCTCGCACCTGAGCAAGTCAGCGATGGAGCTCATCTTTGCAGAGCGCGGTGGGGATCCAACGCTACCTGGCAAGATCAACTCACTCGACTCTTTGGTATGGATGTCACAGCGAGAGGGTGAACCTGGATGGCCTTCATCCTTTGGTGTTGGACGTCCTGGCTGGCACATTGAGTGCACGGCAATCGCACTTGAATACCTACATCCAGATTCTCACGAAGATCATCTCATCGATATTCAGGGCGGGGGGAGCGATTTAATCTTTCCTCACCACGAAATGTGCAGATCGCAGGCGCGCATTCTTACCGGGAAAGAGTTAGCCGCGAACTATGTGCATGCGGGAATGATTGGTTTTGATGGTGAGAAGATGAGTAAGAGCAAGGGAAATCTCGTCCTTATCTCTACCTTAGTTGCCAATGGCGTTGATCCATTGGCGATTCGATATGCATTAATGGCCCATCACTATCGCAGTGATCGTATGTGGAATCAGGATTTACTAGAGCGCGCGCAAGCGTCATTACTGCGACTACGAACGGCTCTCACAATGAACACAGTGCATGAGAGCGCTACAGTGATGCAATCAATAATTCAAGCGCTAGCTAATGATTTAGATACTCCTGCAGTCATAGCTGCGATTGAGGCATGGGTGGCAGAAACTTTGAAAGGCTCATCCGGTGGAGATGCTGCGGCGTTGCGAGTTGGCTTAGATGCTCTACTAGGGTTGAAGATTTAATTCTGAGTACGTCGACGCAGATAGCGTTCAAACTCTTTTGCAATCATCTCACCGGAGATCTCAGGAATATCAGCGGCATCTTTAGACTCTTCTAAGTTCTTGATATAATCTGCAACATCGCTATCGTTTTTAGCTAAGTTATCAATCTCAACTTCCCAGGCATCCGATGCTAGTGCGAGTTCATCTTGAGGCACTGAGAGAGTAAGAAAATCTTCGAGTGCGTGAATTAGGGCCAGTGATGCCTTCGGTGATGGCGCATTTGAGGCGTAATGTGGCACGGGGGCCCATAATGAAACTGCTTCAATACCGCGACGCAGGCAGCCATCGTGAAGAACTCCAAGGATTCCAGTTGGACCTTCGTAGGCTGAGATTTCAACATTCAAACGTGCAGCCATCTTTGGATTCGCCGCAGTTATATTCACCGCGATTGGTCGGCTGTGGGGAATATCAGCTAGTAAGGAGCCCATCGTAACGATCATTGAGACCTCGCAATCATCGGCTAAATCCAAAAGCTCACGCGTGAATGTCTTCCATCGCATCGATGGCTCTACACCTTTAACGATTATGAGATCGTGGTCGAGGTGAGGCAGTACTAGAGCGTATACCTCGGTAGTGGGCCAGGTGATTTTTCGCGAATCCGTCTCATCTGTGAATATCTGCGGGCGGTTGACTTGAAAATCATAGAAATCTTCAGGGTCGATATCTGCAATTAACTGTGGAAGTATTTCACTGGAGTCATTGCGCCATGCAGCGATCAAATGATCGAGGGCACCTGTTGCCGCCTCGCCTGCATCGTTCCAACCGGAGAAGGCCAATATCATTACTGGATTTCTGAGCACCGGAATCTGATGTATCTCCACATCAACAAACCTTACGGTACCCTCCTGCAAGTGACGAACTCTGACCATCGCGGCTTTTTCGATGCCGTCTTCTTCGATATGGATGGCCTCATGGTCGACTCCGAGCCGCTATGGCTGGAGTCAGAGTCAGAAGTCACCGCCCCATATGGATATAAGTGGAGCGATGAGGATCAGGTTGCATCTTTGGGCGGTCCACTAACGCGAGTCGGTGAATATATCTTCAATCGCTGCCGGGGTGCGCAATCACCGGCCTATTTCACCCAAAAACTTATCGACATACAATGTGCAAAGCTGCAAGGCAAGACCCAGCTCATGCCAGGTGCCATCGAACTTGTTCGCGAGCTACAGGCCCACGGCGTTGCAACTGGCTTAGTCTCAGCAAGCCCGCGCACTATTGTCGATGCCGTCCTCTATAACTTGGGCGCAAATCCATTTCCCTTTTCAATTAGCTCCGATGATGTCGTTAATACCAAGCCTCATCCCGATGCATATTTATTGGCCGCTCAGAAATCTGGTGTAGATATATCTCACTCGTTGATCTTTGAGGATTCGATAACCGGTGTAACTGCAGCAAAAGCCAGTGGTGCCTGGCTTATCGCCGTTCCACACCTTGTAGTTGTCCCTGAAAGCGCACGGGTACGCAGCATCAAGAGTCTGGAACAACTCTCATTTTCAAAGTTACAGGAGTTGTTTGCAGATTTTGCAGCTGCGATCTAACTAACGTGAGCTGGACAGATAGTTTTGAAGAAGCACCAATCACATAGTCTGCTTGGCCTAGGCGGCCAATAATCCTTGTCGATTGAGATAAATATGTCACTGGCGGTGCGGTGTAGAAGTTTTTCAGCTGATTCGATATCGGCCATCGTGGGATTACTCTTTACTAACTTGCCATCACCTAAATAGATTAACTTCAACAAACGGGGGAGTACGCCATGTGTTTTCCAGTAGAGCAGAGCATAAACGCGCAGTTGAAAGAGGGCCTTTTCCTCAAAACCAGGCCTGGGTGCCTTCCCAGTTTTGTAATCAACGATGCGCACCTCACCAGTGGCAGCGATATCTAAACGGTCGACGTATCCGTGGAGATAGACATTGTCCTCAAAATCATTCTCTAAATGCATCTCGCGATGGGTCGCCTCAAAAGTAGCGGGTTGCTCGAGTGTGAAATATGTTGTTAAGAGAGAGGATGCACGATCGAGCCACTCTTTTTCATTTCTCACCATATCGGCTAGCTCGGGCTTGGCTTCAACCTGAGTCCGCCATCGTGAAGGAAGTAAATCGATAGCGGTTTTGGGTGTGCGATCACTTGGAATACTTTCAAAGAGGTCGTGCAAAATAGTGTGCACGAGAGTTCCTCGCTCTGCATCAAGGTTAGGAGGTTGTGGAAGTCGATCTATCGAACGGTATTTATAGAGCTGGGGGCAGTTGTTGTAGTCATTGACACTGCTAGGCGATAGCCGAAGACGGGGATCACTGCTCACGTGTTGCAAGATACTCGTACTAGGCCATTTTTTTTCGCCTAAGATACTCTCGTGTCGAATTTAGGGTATTTTGCAGCTGGTGATCGGATTCAATTAACCGACCCCAAGGGCAAGTTATACAGCTTCACCATCGTGCCTGGAGAAGAGTGGCATACACACAAGGGGTGGATTACCCACGATGATCTGATAGGTATACCTGAGGGCTCGGTTGTAAGCACCACTGCAGGATTGAAGTTCACTGCATTCAAGCCGCTTTTAGCTGATTTTGTTTTGACGATGCCCCGCGGTGCAACGATCGTTTATCCAAAGGATGCCGCGATGATTGTTGGCCTAGCCGATATCTATCCAGGTGCTCGGGTGCTAGAGGCCGGAGTCGGAAGTGGCGCATTGACGATCTCACTTCTTCGCGCTTGCGGATCTACTGGAAGCGTTCATTCTGTTGAACGGCGCGCAGATTTCGCCGAGAATGCACGGGCAAATATTGACACCTATTTCGGGCAGAGTCCTACCAACTGGAGACTCACCGTTGGCGATTTACAGGATCAAGATCTCATCGATAGTTACGATCGCGTTATTTTGGACATGCTCGCTCCATGGGAGTGCATCGATGTAGCGGCACGCGCTCTGCGACCTGGTGGTGTATTTATGTCCTACGTTGCAACGACAACTCAGTTATCGGTAACGGCCGAGGCGATTAAGGCCGATGGCAGATTTACCGAGCCCGAGAGTTGCGAGACGATTGTGCGTGGCTGGCATCACGAGGGTCTAGCTGTTCGTCCGCAACAGCGCATGATTGGACACACTGGTTTTCTTATTCAAAGCCGCAGAATGGCACCCGGCGTAGAGGTTTTGGCTCGACGTCGTCGGCCAGCGAAGGGTGCTTACGGTGTCTCGGAAGATTGAACGATTAATCAATCTAACAATCGCTTTACTTGCAACTAAAAGATACTTAACCAAAACCGAAATTTTTAGATCGGTTGAAGGCTACGAGGGTAGCGCTGAAACAAAAGAGCGAATGTTTGAACGTGACAAAGATGATCTTCGTTCCCTTGGAATAGATATTGAAGTCGGAAGTTTTGACCCACTTTTCCATGATGAAGCCGGATACCGAATTAAGCAGGAAAAGTATCAACTCGACTTAGGAGAAATTACACCCATAGAAATTTCGCTTTTGTCTTTAGCGGCAGAGGCGTGGCAGGGAGCTTCTTTGGATGAGGCTGCACAAAGAGCGCTCGTGAAACTAAAATCGATGGGTATTCCAGTAGATGATTTAATCCTCCCTGGAGCGGTTCATAAACTCTCCGACAGTGGTGAGGATTTAGCTCTTCTAACTAAAGCAATTGCAGAGCATCAACGTTTGAGCTTCACATATGTTGATGCGGCCTTGAAAAAACAAGTTCGCTCGATAGTTCCTATTGGATTGTCTACACGCTCAGGATTGTGGTACATCACAGGCGTGGATCAAAAGATAGAGGAAATTAGAACTTTTCGTATAGATCGAATTGATGGTGAGATTACAACTTCGAAGGGTCCGAAGGATTTTGAGACCCCAGCCGGATTTGATCCGAAGAGGGTGTTTGATTCACAAGGTACTAACACTTTCGCCTTAGTTGATGTGAGAAAAGGAAAAGCATCTGCATTGAGAGCTTTGGCTTCCACGGAACATTCCCTAGGGGAGTGGGACCAACTTAGGATCCCAATTTTGAATGTGAACTCATTGGCCTCACTTGTTTTGTGGCACGGCGAAGATGCCTTCGTTCAGGAGCCGCAGGATTTAAGAGATTTAGTGATACAACATCTCGAAGCGCTGGTGTCTAATCATGGCTAAGAGATTTTCTGCACCGTTAGAGCGAACAGCAAGACTTCTAGATCTTGTTCCGTATATCAACACTCATCAGGGGATCTCAATCAAAGAGTTATCTGGAGTTTTTAAGGTATCTAGTACGCAAATGGTAAGTGACTTAACGACTCTTTGGATGTGCGGATTACCTGGATACACACCACTTGAGCTGATGGACCTTGACTTTGAATCTGGTTTTGTAACTATCAATAATGCGCCAACACTCTCAAAACCTCGATCAATTAGTTTTGATGAGGGAGTTGCCTTGTTGCTTGGTTTAGACCTTTTACGATCCTCTATTTCATCAGATCGCAGGGACTTAATCGAGCGAATTGATTCCTTATCTGAACGTTTGTCAACACTTATCAAACTTCCATCGGCTTTGTCGGCAACAGCTCCTGTAAATGAGCAGATATCCAGAGCAGTTTTAAAGTCAATCAAATCTCAGACTGGATTGCAGATTGTTTATCACTCGCTCTATAGAGATGAAATTACCACTCGTGAAATTTTTCCGATTGAGATCATAGACAATCATTCACAACAGTACCTGAGTGCATACTGCTACACCGCACAGGATTTCAGACAATTTAAACTGGATCGTGTTCAGTCAGCTCAGATCATAAATATTGAAAAGACAGTTCCTGCAACGTCAATAGATTCAAAAAAGATCCCATTTATAGTTTCCGTAATAAAGCCGACCCGAGAAATAGCTGAACGGTTTAACCAACCTAGGCTCAAGCCCACAACGAATTTTGAGTCCGCCTCCTACTCGAAACAATGGATAGAGCGATCGATCCTGGCTTCGGGAAGTGCTGTAGCCTTACAGTCACCCCCAGAGATTCGCATCTCAGTTGCAGAGATGGCCCAATCGATGCTGGATCGTTACAAAGCTGGCTAGACCTAACTACAGTTTTTAACCCGACTGGTGTAATGTATATCAAAATATTAGCCAAGGAGTGAGTAATATGAATTTAGGTCCAAGAGAGATAGTTATTCTTTTGATTGTTGTCCTTGTACTTTTTGGTGCGAAGCGTTTACCAGACTCAGCCCGTTCTCTTGGTCGCTCTATGCGTATCTTCAAGAGCGAAATGAAAGAAATGAAGGCCGACGACGTAACAATCGAAGAAGACGGCAAAACAGAGAAGTAAATTTATGGCACCGGCAACAGAAGCACGGATGCCGCTACTCGACCACTTACGAGAGTTACGCCAGCGCGTTCTTCGCTCTGCAATAGCTGTTCTTGTTGCTTTTGGTGGTGGATGGTATTTCTACAACCCAATCATCTCGACTTTAGCTAGTCCGGTTTGTGATTTGAAAGCTGCTCAGGAATCGAGAGCTGCTAGTTGTGGTGCGCTCTACATCAGCGGAGTCCTCGGGCCACTTGATTTACAAATTAGAGTTGCCCTACTAACAGGGGTAATTGTTTCAGCACCTTTTTGGCTTTACCAACTGTGGGCTTTTATAGCACCAGCTTTGCATCGTAAAGAGAAACGAACGAGTGTCCTCTTTGTGGTAGCTGCTACGCCATTTTTTGCGATGGGCGCAACTCTTGGGTATTATATTTTGCCAGTTGCCATCAAGACACTTTTTGCTTTTACACCAGATTCAATCAGCAACCTAGTCAGGTTTGATGATTATCTGGACTTTGTTCTACGGCTTATATTGCTGGTGGGGCTAGCTTTTGAACTACCGATCTTTCTACTCACTTTTAATCTCATCGGATTTCTTCGTGGAAAAACTATTCTAAAACCTTGGCGTGTGTGGGTATTTGGCATCTTCCTGATGGTTGCGGCTTTTTCCCCAACCGCGGATCCACTAAGCATGGTTCTTCTATCGGCTCCACTTATCGTTCTTTATTTCATGGCTGGTGGAATAGCCCTATTGGTCGATAAACGGCGAGACAAGCGTTCGGCCGATATACAAACCGGGGTTTCAACCATCGAGGCCGCCACACCTATCGAGTAATAGGGCGATAAGGTCGCCTCATGTGGGCCTTAGTTATTAATCCAACCTCAGGATCGGGCAAGGGCGCCTCTATCGGCGCCTATGTTGCAGGCTTTCTCACCGCCCGCAATATTGCGCACGAGGTTGTTTCAGGTAGCTCCGCGATCGAGCTGGTCAATCGCCTTTCGGCCTTTACCGCTAAATATCCAGAGTGCACGGGTGTAATCGCCGTTGGGGGAGATGGCTTAGCACATATCGTGCTTCAAAAAACTACGCCGGCACAGATTCCTCTCGCAGTTATTCCAGCGGGTACCGGTAATGATTTTGTTCGGACATTGGGATGGTCGTTAGATAATGTGGATTCCTACCTTGAGGCGATCGTTTCAACGCCACCGAAATCGATGGATTTAGGTTTAGTTGATGGACAATGGTTCGGCGCGATTCTCTCTACCGGCTTTGACTCTATCGTTAATGAAAAGGCGAACACGATGAGTTGGCCAAAGGGCACCATGAAGTACAACGTCGCTATGGCTATTGAATTACCACGGTTTTCCCCCCGTCACTATGAGATAACTCTGGATGATCGAACTATTTCAACACAGGCGATGTTGATAGCGATTTCAAACGGTCGCTCATACGGTGGTGGAATGTTGGTCTGTCCAGATGCCGATATTCACGATGGCTATTTCGATGTCATGGTCTTGCATCCTGTCTCAAAGATAGAGTTTCTGAAGGTTTTTCCACGAGTATTTAAAGGCACTCACGTTACCCATCCGGCCGTTGAAATCCTGCGCAGTAAGAGAGTGGGCATTAAAGCCGATGCCGTGGCATATGCAGATGGCGAACGTATTGGCTCGCTCCCTATTACCGCCGAATGTATTCCTGATGCAATGACGACATGGATTCCATGAGAACACCAACAGAAAAGTTGGAAGCAGCTAAAGGGCGAGGTGCACATCCGGTTACTCAGGCCTTTCTTGCGACCTTTGCTTTCGAATTTGATCCATTCCAGATCGCGGCCTGCCACGCAGTAGAAGAGGGCAATAGCGTTCTGGTAGCTGCACCCACCGGTGCTGGCAAGACGGTGGTCGGTGAGTTTGCGGCATTCTTTGCCGTTAATTTAGGAAAGAAATGTTTCTATACCACTCCGATAAAGGCACTCTCAAATCAAAAATACTTTGAATTCGTTGCAAAGTTCGGAGAGGAGCGGGTCGGACTTCTGACGGGGGATACAAGTATCAACGGTGAGGCCGATATCTTGGTCATGACTACCGAAGTGCTGCGCAATATGTTGTATGCCGGTTCATCGACGCTTACAAACTTGGGATACGTCGTAATGGATGAGGTGCATTACCTGGCCGATAAGTTTCGCGGCGCCGTTTGGGAAGAAGTCCTCATCCATCTGATGGAGAGCGTGCAAGTTGTTTCTCTCTCTGCAACGGTCTCCAACGCCGAAGAGTTTGGGGAATGGCTCGGAGAAGTACGCGGAAATACCACGGTCATAGTCAGTGAGATCAGACCGATTCCGCTCTATCAACATGTGCTTATCGGCAACCGCATGATGGATCTCTTTGAAGCTCCCGGGCAGATTAACCCTGAGATTTTGCGTCGAGAGCGTGAAGCGATGCGCAAATCATCCATGGATAGATATCGCCGTGGTCGATACAGCGAAGCCAAAGAGCGCCTATCTCGCGCCGAGGTCATAGAAAAATTAGAGCGCGAAAATATGCTGCCAGCTATTACCTTTATCTTCTCTCGAATCGGCTGTGATGCCGCCGTTAAACAGTGTTTACTCGCAGGTATTCGTTTAACCTCACCCGAGGAGCGGATTGAAATTAAGGCAACGGCCCTCAGATACACCGCAAATATCGCGGCTGAAGATTTAGAGCTCCTAGGTTTTAGTGATTGGCTCACTGCGTTAGAACGGGGAATTGCAGCACACCATGCTGGTCTATTACCGAGTTTTAAGGGCGCTGTTGAGGATCTATTTCAGCGAGGTTTAGTCAAGGCCGTCTTTGCAACAGAGACCCTTGCACTTGGAATAAATATGCCGGCCCGCACTGTCGTTTTAGAAAAACTCGTTAAGTTCAACGGTGAGGCTCATGTTCCAGTGACCCCGGGAGAGTACACGCAGCTAACTGGCCGTGCAGGTCGTCGTGGTATTGATATCGAGGGAAATGCAGTTATTCAATGGTCTCCAACCGTTGACTCTGCCGCTGCTGCCGGCCTTGCATCGACTCGTACATATCCGCTTCGCTCATCATTTGCACCTTCATACAACATGTCCATAAATCTCATTGCGCAATTTGGTCGAGAGCGTGCCCGTCGCTCACTCGAATCATCCTTCGCCCAGTTCCAGGCCGACCGCGCAGTGGTGGGTCTATCGCGACAGATACGTAAAAATGAGAGTGCAATTGAGGAGATCTTGCTCAATGCCAAGTGTCATCTCGGGGATTTCATCGACTACGCCGCTATTCGTCGTGAGATTAAAGAGATCGAAGTACTTCTGAGTCGACGAGATCAAAAGAAGAGTTTTGATAATCGTCAGCGTTCGCGTCTAGAAAGTGATTTGAGCGATCTGCGAAAATCGCTTCGTAACCACAGTTGTCACAGCTGTAACGAACGTGAAGATCACGCCCGCTTTGCCGAGCGTGCTGGCCGTCTCAACCGTGAAAACGAGGGTCTTCGTACACGAGTGGAGAGTCGCACGAATGTAATCGCTAAGACATTCGATCAAATCTGTCAGGTTCTCAACCATCTTAATTACATCGAAGGTGAAAAACCTACGCCCCAGGGGCAGATTTTGACGAAGATCTACGCCGAATCCGATTTACTCCTGACCGAATCCATACGTTGTGCTCTCTTTGATGAACTCAATGCCACAGAACTTTTATCCATCGTCTCCTGCATGATCTATGAATCGCGTTCGGTTGAAAATTTAGCGCCAAAGATGCCTAGCCCGAAAGTCTCATCAGCTCTTAGTGAAGTTATATCCATCTGGGCACAGTTAGAGGGGATCGAAAGCCAGTACGGTGTTAAAACTCAGCGCGAACCCGATGCTGGCTTCTGTTGGATCGCTTATAAGTGGGCTAGCGGAGGATCGCTACAAAGCGTTCTTAAAGGAAGCGATATGTCCGTGGGGGATTTTGTCCGCTCTACTAAGCAGCTGATTGACCTACTTAATCAGATCGGTGGTGCGAGTGAAAAGCTGCGTCCAGTATGTAAAGATGCAGTTAAGCGAATCGATCGTGGAGTCGTTGCTTATTTGATGGGGGAGCTATGACGCTGATGCTTTTAGATAGCGCATCGCTGTGGTATCGCGCCTATTACGGAATGCCAGATACTCTCCTGGCACCCGATGGAACGCCTGTAAACGCCATTCGCGGTTATATCGATATGACTGCACGTCTAATAAGTATCTATAAGCCCGATCGCATCGTTGCATGCTTAGATGGAGATTGGCGCCCCACATGGCGCGTCGAACTTTTCCCAGATTATAAAGCCAATCGCTTAGAGGAAGAGGGTGAGGAAGAGGAAGAACCTGAAACATTAACGCCACAGATTCCAATTCTCTTAGATCTACTAGATCTCTTTGGTATCCCAGTTGTTGGAGTAGATGATTTCGAGGCCGATGATGTGATTGCCACCTATGCTGAGGTTGAGAAGGGTCCAATACGAATCGTCACTGGTGACCGTGATCTTTTTCAGATGGTTGATGATAAGCGTGACATTAAAGTCGTCTATCTAGCTAAAGGGATCTCAGCCCATGATTTAGTGGATTTGAAATATGTATCCGATAGGTATGCGATACCGGGGGAGCGATACGCACTCTTTGCAATATTTCGCGGTGATCCATCCGATGGACTGCCTGGTGTACGTGGCATCGGTGAAAAGGGTGCTGCTCTTATCGCCAGAAACTTTGCGACCGTTGATGAGGCGATAGCCGGTGCACACGCTGCCCACCAATCCCTAACGCCAGCGCTAATTAAGAAGATTATTGCCGGGATTGA
The DNA here is from genome assembly GCA_009691145.1 of Candidatus Planktophila sp. Lineage (GTDB taxonomy): Bacteria > Actinomycetota > Actinomycetes > Nanopelagicales > Nanopelagicaceae > Planktophila. Next base: position 23,492 of record SHVG01000008.1, read on the forward strand.
TTATCTAAAGATCGCACCTACCGTTGTCCAAGTGGCGCGCACCGTCCCATTGCCACGACTGGATCTGTCGATGCCTAAGGCACCGGCAGATCTCTCGCCGATCTATCAGTTTAAGGAGCGCTACGGACTCGGTGCCAGCGTTGATCGTTTGATCAGTGTACTCGGTTGGTAAATATTATTCTTAGCATCATTAGCGGTGGCCTACTGAGCGCGGCCTTTGCTCCATTATCGATCTGGTGGTTAGCACCCGTTGCTATCGCCCTGCACATTTTTACTATAAACCGTTGCTCGCGCCCTTTTCTTAACTCATTCCTATTTGCCCTAGTTTTTAACGCAGTCGCACTTCATTGGACGAGTATCTTCGTTGGTTCAACACCGTGGATTATTCTCGCAGTGGGTCAGGCCATACTTTTTATACCCCTTGGCTTTGCAAGAAAGTATGGCATCGCCCTATACCCATTCATCTTTCTTTTGCTGGAGCAGCTGCGCGGCGTTTTTCCATTTGGTGGCTTTGGCTGGATGCGCATTGCATATTCCCAGGCCGATGCACCGTATCGCGCTATGGCAGCGATCGGGGGAGCGGCCGCTCTGAGTGCACTGGTCCTATCTATTTCACTGACATTATTTGCACTATTGAATGCGCGAATCAATCTTTTACCACTACTGCCGCTGATTCTTCTGCTGATACCAATTGATACCAATAGTGTTGGCAGTATCACAGCGCTCATGGTTCAGGGAGATGTTCCAGAATTGGGCTTAGATTTCAACTCGCGAGCAACCGCCGTTTTCTACAACCATGTTGATGCAACTAAAAAGGCGTTAGAGTTAGATAATAATGTCAACTTCATTCTCTGGCCGGAAAACGCCGTGGATGTAGATCCATTTACTCATCCAAAAGTTGCACAGGCACTGGATAGCTTTACCCAACCCTTAATAATCGGCGCTGTAATCCGTGAGAAATCGCGCTTGCAGAATGTTTCTATTCTCTGGGGATCAGAGAATAGAGATCTCTATGTGAAGCAGCATTTGACGCCCTTTGGCGAGTACATTCCACTGCCCTGGCTGGCATCCAAGATCTCAGCCTTGAGCAGTTCAGTTGAGGATTTCGCAGCTGGAAGTTCATCAAAGATATTTACTATAAAGGGAGCAAAAATCGCACCAATTATCTGTTTTGAACTCATCGACGACCAGATTCTGCAGGCAGCGGCAAAGGTTTCAAATGTGATGGTTGTGCAAACTAATAGTGCAACATTTGGATTATCTCCAGAGAGCGCCCAACAGTTAGAGATTTCACGGATTAGAGCCATCGAACATGGCAGAAATATTCTCTCAGTGTCGACAACCGGGATTTCTGCAGTAATTGATTACACAGGTACGGTTACTGCTCGCACACAGATGCACGTGCCGGCTCATATATTTGCAACGGTGCAGCTACTAGATAGCCAAACGCCAAGGGATAGGGCCGGTGAGTGGGCGGCAGTGGCAGTACTGATATGGCTATTAATCCTGGCCAGAGCGCGGCGTCGGGCCTATACCTAACGCCGATAAGTTACATTATGTAAAGTTAAGCGAACTCAGAGATCGCTGGGCAGGAGCAGATCAGATTCCTATCCCCGTGTGCTCCATCGATACGCCCCACCGTCGGCCAGTACTTACCAGGCATTCCAATTAACTCTCCGCTCACAAGGCCGCTACGCACGGTGGGAAGCCCACCCAGCTCGCGAGGATATGCACGCTCCCAGTTGGCAGAGATTACCGACTCAATCGTGTGCGGAGCATGGCGCAGCGCCGACTCCTCCACTGCAATATCGCCACTGATAATGGCAGTAATCTCACCATGAATGGCGATCATCGCCGCGATAAATCTATCGATTTCGGCGATATCTTCACTCTCTGTGGGCTCAATCATAAAGGTTCCGGGAACTGGAAAGCTCATAGTCGGTGCATGGAGGCCGTAATCCATTAAACGTTTAGCGATGTCATCTACCGTGACGCCACTTATCTTTGTAATCTCACGCAGATCCAAGATGCACTCATGGGCCACTCGACCAGCCTCGCCAGTGTAGAGAACTGGAAAATATGGATTCAACTTTGTCGCCATATAGTTAGCCGACAAGATAGCAATCGATGTTGCAAGAGTTAATCCCGCCCCACCCATCATGCGGATATAGGCCCATGAGATCGGCAAGATGCCCGCCGAACCATAAGGCGCAGCGCTGATTGGACCGGGCCCCGTTGCAGGTCCGGCAAGAGAATCCAGTGGATGGTTGGGTAAAAATGGTGCTAGATGGGCACGTGAGATTACCGGACCAACACCTGGTCCCCCACCGCCATGCGGAATACAGAATGTTTTATGAAGATTTAAATGAGAAACATCTGCACCGAATTTTCCAGGCTGCGATAAACCAACGAGTGCGTTGAGATTTGCTCCATCGACATAGACCTGACCGCCGGCCTCGTGCACCATTGCACAGATATCGGTAATCGCAGATTCGAATACACCGTGTGTTGATGGGTAAGTAACCATAATGGCAGCTAAGGCAGATGCATGCTCTGAGATCTTTAACTTCAAATCATCGATGCTGACATTGCCCTGTTCGTCACACTCAACCACCACTACCTTCATGCCAGACATGACTGCAGATGCAGCATTTGTACCGTGGGCACTCGATGGAATCAAGCAGACAGTGCGTGCGTTATCGCCCCTTGAATCGTGATAGTTGCGTATAGCAAGCAGGCCTGCGAACTCGCCCTGACTACCTGCATTTGGTTGCAGTGAAACTGCGTCGTAACCGGTTATAGCAACGAGCCAATCGGATAGTTCGGTAATTAACTGACGCGAACCAACACTCTGATCAACTGGAGCAAATGGATGCAGCGAAGAGAACTCTGGCCATGTAACAGCCTCCATCTCGGTAGTTGCATTCAATTTCATTGTGCACGAGCCCAGCGGAATCATTGTTCGATCGAGTGCTAAATCGCGATCGGATAACATACGCAGATATCGCAACATCGATGTCTCAGATCTATGTGTATTAAATATCGGATGACGAAGATAAGAGGATGTGCGGATAAAACTTTTCGGGATCGAGTCAGAGATCGTACCCACTACCCCACCGCCAAAGATCTCCATGAGATCGGCAAGTAATGTCGCATCTGTTGCCTCATCTAATGAAAGTCCAATATGAGTTGCATCGACCGCTCGTAGATTTATCTTTTTCGCCCTTGCTTTGGCGTGTATGGCTGCGCCATCTTTGACTTCAATGAGCAAGGTGTCGAAATATGTGTCATGGACTATGCGATGCCCCGAGGCCTTTATCGATGCAGCTAATTGCTCTGTCTGATTATTAATACGCGTTGCAACTGTTTTCAAACCGGTAGGACCATGCCACATCGCATAGAAGGCGCTCATCACCGCCAGAAGTACTTGAGCGGTACAGATATTGCTGGTGGCCTTGTCGCGACGGATATGTTGCTCGCGAGTTTGCAGTGTAAGTCGAAAAGCTGGATTGCCATGCGAGTCGATACTCTGGCCGATCAAGCGTCCTGGCAGTGAGCGCTCCAAACCTATGCGCACAGCGATAAACCCTGCATGCGGGCCACCAAATCCCATCGGAACACCGAAGCGCTGGGCAGAGCCAACTGCGATATCGGCTCCCCACTCCCCTGGTGCTTTAAGCAGAGTAAGTGCCAGCAGATCCGTAGCTGCAATAAGTAGCGCATCTTGTGCGTGCGCCCAGGTTGCAAGGCCCGAGTAATCCTTGATCGCCCCATGTGTATCTGGATACTGCACGAGAAGACCGAAGACTGATTGAGCAGTAGGCATCCTCGAGAGGTCAACTACGTGAACGCTTATGCCCTGAGGCTTTGCACGCGTCTGCACGACGGCAATTGTCTGCGGATGACAGTTACTATCGATCAAAAAAACTGCATCATCACCGCCCTTATAGACACGCCGGGCTAATGTCATCGCCTCTGCAGCTGCCGTGCTCTCATCGAGCATCGAAGCATTTGCCATTGGTAGTGCAGTTAAATCGCAGACCGTTGTTTGAAATGCAAACAATGCCTCGAGTCTTCCCTGCGAAATTTCGGGTTGGTAGGGAGTGTATGCGGTGTACCAGGCCGGGTTCTCTAATACATTGCGCAGGATTACTGGCGGAGTAATCGTGGCGTAGTAACCCGTACCTATCAATGATCTAAAGATTTGATTCTTATCGGCCAATGCGCGCAGCGCCGCAATTGTCTGCACCTCATTGAGCGGTGACGGTAAATGCTTATCTAACTTCTGAGCTATGGCGATATTGGAAGGGAGAACATCGGCGATGAAGGCCTCCATGCTCTGATAACCCAGCTCCATGAGCATCCTTTGAGCTTGATCCTCGGATGGACCAATATGTCGGCGCGAAAAAGCATCGTATGCAATCATGGTGAAAGAGTAGAGCCGATTAAGCGCCTTTGCTCTTACGGCGAACGGAGAGCTCATCGTTATCTTGGCCACTCACGATCTGACCATTAATCTCGCCCTGCAGGCGCAGCAAGGAGCCCTCGACCTCGTGCCAGACCTTACCCACGGCGATACCAAATACTCCCTGACCGCCGGCTAGTAAATCGATAATCTCATCAGAGCTGGTGCACTCATAGATTGAGGCCCCATCACTCATCAATGTAATGCGCTCTAAATCGGTGACTCCCCTATTGCGAAGATGATCAACGGCCGTGCGGATATTTTGCAGTGATACGCCGGCATCTAATAAACGCTTAACAATCTTTAATACTAAAATGTCGCGAAAGCCATATAGGCGTTGCGTTCCGGAGCCACTGGCGGTGCGGATACTTGGCTCAACTAATGATGTACGTGCCCAATAATCTAACTGGCGATATGTGATTCCAGCGGCCGAACATGCCGTAGCGCCACGATAGCCAATCTCTAAATCGTGGGAAGTCACGTAGGGCTCGATTCTCTTAGGGAGTGCCGATAAATCTAAGGGACTCCTCCCGCTCTTTCAATGACCGACACGGTCGAAACCTCTACTAGAGATTGAGAGTTTTGAGCCTATCCTGCAAAGTCCTCAGGGGTAATCTCCTCGAGAAAGGCTCTGAAGCGCTCAACCTCCTGGTTCTGGGCCCCGCCCTCCTCAACTGGGATCTCAATACCCGCCTCATCGAGTAGCTCGGCACTGGCCAGGATATTGCTATGGGTGCGAAGGGCTAGAGCTATGGCATCTGAGGGTCTGGCCGAGATTGTCTTGGCCACCGATCCACCGTCGCGAATAATTAAATTGGCATAGAAGATGCCATCCCTCATCTCGGTCAGATGCACAGCTGTCAGCGTTGCATCCAGGCTCTCAACTATCTCTCGCATTAAGTCATGGGTAAGCGGACGTGGTGGGTCAACTCCCTGCTGCGCAAAGGCGATCGCACTGGCCTCGCTGGCACCGACCCAGATCGGTAGAAAGCGCGAGCCTTCAATCTCTTTCAATAAGACGATGGGTTGATTAGAGGGCATCTCGACGCGAACGCCGACTACCTCCATGCCAATAAACATCGCTTATGGACGAAGGCGATGGAGTCCGCCGCGGACAAGGGCGGCGTGTAGGCGGATAGATAGTGATGCGATCTCTTTCTGGACCTCTTCGGCGCGCGCCTTAGACTCTGCCGATTTTTGGCGAGTCAATGGGGTAATGACCTGTTCGATTAAGCCAATCTCACGATCGGCAGCTGATTTAAAAGAGCGCAGATGACGGGATTCAATTCCAAAACTCGCCATCTCTGTCACTGCCTTTGCAATCGAAAGAGCGTCACCATCGTAGTGTCGTCCGCGCGGTGCGATAAGTCCATAACTTTCAATCTCAACTAATTGATTATCGCTCATACCAGAGTTTTTCAATAGCTCATCTCGCGATAGACGCA
>SHVG01000009.1 GCA_009691145.1 Candidatus Planktophila sp.
TTAAGAGTTATCGAGTGCGCACCCCATTTTGGTAGAGAGCCTTTATTGCTACCGTTGAAACTTCGCTGGGGTCGATATCAAACAGGTTTTTCTCTAGGACTATAAAGTCGGCTTTCTTGCCTACTTCCAAAGAGCCACGCTCATGCTCGCGAAACATTTGATAGGCAGCGGTTTTTGTATAGAAAGTTAACGACTCTTGCAGCGTGATCGCCTCGGCTCTGTTCCATCCATCTGCATCTTTGATGCCAGGGGCTAGTCGATTAACAGGGACAGCTATGGCGCGCAGAGGGATTTCACTTGTTACAGGCCAATCGCTACCAAAGGCGATCATGGCGCCATGATCTATGAGTGAGCGAAGGCGATATTGAAGATCATTTCTTTGCGCACCAATGCGGGGCAGGATTAAGGCCTTGTTCATTGGATCCATGTAGCACCACAGGGGTTGGATATTTGCGATAACGCCCAAGTGCTTAAAGCGGGGTAGATCCTCATCACAGATTAACTGGGCATGAACAATTACTGGGCGTCTGTCCCATCTAGGGTTGATACGCATCATCGCTTCAATGGCATCCAGGCCTTGTTTAACCGCGGCATCGCCAATGGCATGAATGTGAATTTGGAACTTCAACATATCAAAAGCAGCCAGAGCATCCAATAACTCATCCTCGCCCCAAATTTTTATCCCAGAAGAGGCAGGATTATCTAAGTAAGGCTCCATGAGCGCTGCAGTCCCGGCCGATAATGCGCCATCGGCTAGAAACTTTATGCTATTTGCTTTTACTAAATCTGGATGAGGAAGTGCGGCAAACTCTTGCCTTAACTCATTGAACTCTTGAATTTTCTCCCGCCATTGGCCAGGGGAGGCAAGGAAGGAAAGGTTCATGGCGATTGTTAACTCGCCAGATTTAGCTGCAGCCAAGTAGGCCTGAGCCATATCTTTTTCTACCCATGAATCGATGGCCGCGCTTACCCCTGAATCTAAATATGCAGAGCAGGCTCGCGAAATTGCCTGCACATCGCTTTCAATCGAATCGGCCGGGGCTAGGTTTAAAACAAGTGCCATTGCATTGGGTTCGCGCAAGGTTCCTTTAGGTGCACCATTGGCGCGACGTGCAATGGTGCCGCCAGTTGGATCCTGTGTTGCAGTAGTGATGCTGGCAAGCTCTAAGGCCTTGCTGTTAACCCAAATCGTATGGTGATCGACGGCATGTAAAACGACGGGGCGGTCACTGACAACGCTATCGAGCCATTGGGCATCAAAGTCGCCACCTTCGATAATCGCAGCCTCATATGCTCCACCAATAATCCATGGCTGATCAGGATTGATGCGAGCAAAACTGTCCACTTTGGCGAGAATCTCATCGAGTGAGTTCACCCCATTGATTTTTGGGCCAGCAGCTTCTCGGCCACCAAAGATGGGGTGGGCATGTCCATCGAGAAATGCTGGAGTTACAAATGCGCCATGTAAATCAATGGATTCATCGAACTGGGACTCAAGGGCCTTTGCGCCAACGGCAATGATGGTTTCATTCTCAATTAGAACTCCATCGAAGATATCTTTTCCAGCAGACCAGAACTGTGCATTATGAAATAGCGTGCGCACAGTTACGGTTGGTTAAATCAAGTATTAAGAGGTAACTGGGCAGGTCAATGTGCGAGTGATACCTGGGACTGCCTGCACCTTTGACAAGATGACACGGCCAAACTCTTCCATGCCGGGTGCTTCGGCGCGCATGATGACATCGTAAGGACCAGTGACAGCTTCAGAGAGAGTCACGCCAGCGATTGCAGAGACTGCTTTGGCAACCGAGTTAGCTTTGCCGACCTCGGTCTGAATTAATATGTAGGCCTGTATTGACATCGCTCTTCCTTTCCTTAGAGTCGAAAGGCTACTTCAGAGATGGTATTACTGGCTAGTGGTTTAAGGTTAGAACTATGAACTTTGATGAGGCACAGGTCATTGCCGCGCTGGCCGAGATTTTTAGGTCAGATCACTCTGGGGTTCTTTTAGGTATCGGCGATGACGCAGCGGTCGTTAAAACTTCGCCGAAATCGGTGATTACTACCGATATGGCCATTGAAGGAACACATTTTAATACTCAATGGTCGGGTGCCTTTGATATCGGGCGCAAGATAACGGCGGCCAACTTGGCCGATCTATACGCAATGGGTGGGCTACCGCAGTACTTGGTAGTAGCCCTAACCCTTACTGGTAATGAAACTATGGAGTGGATTAGTGATCTGGCAGATGGAATAGCGCACGAGGCGGCAAGTTGCGCAGTGGCCGTAGTTGGCGGAGATTTAACGCGCGGTGCAATGAAAGTTATTTCAATTACTGCAGTTGGTAGCGTTGAAAAAGCGATTACACGTGGAGGGGCTCAGATCGGGGATTCGATCTATATCTCTGGGCTACCGGGCTGGTCTGCCGCCGGCCTAGGCCTCATCCAGCTCGATGAGGTTGATGACCTTGAGTCCTATGCCATCGAGCAGTTTTGTGCACCGAACGTTGATTACTCGGCCGCTGTTGCGATGGCCGGTGCAGGTGCAACTGCGATGTGTGATGTTAGTGATGCACTGATTACGCAGGCGGCACAGATGGCCGATGCATCTGGGCTCTGCTTTAACTTTGATAAGAATGCTTTTGCTACAGAGCCTGAATTTATTGCACTCAATGAGTTAGCCGAAAAGCATGGTCTTGATGTATGGCAGTGGGTTTTTGCAGGGGGTGAAGATCATATCTTTCTAGCCACAGGCATAGATCTACCCGGACTTTGCGTTGGAGCTGTTAGCCCAGGAAGCGGTGTGCATGGTTTAGAGATGAAAAAAGCGCCAGATACCTGGCGCCATTTTCTTTAATTTTTCAATAAATTAGCGCGTAACTTTTCCAGCCTTAAGGCATGAAGTACACACGTTGTGGCGCTTAGGTGTTGAACCAACCATTGTGCGCACACGCTGAATATTGGGATTCCAGCGGCGACGAGTCTTGACCTGTGAGTGAGAAACGTTATTGCCAAAGCTTGGGCCTTTGCTACAGATATCGCATGTTGCTGCCACAGCCGTACTCCTTATATAGATCTAGTGATGGGTGCTTTAGTCCTTAACAGACAGGGGCAAAGGGTATCGCGATGGGCTATAGATGCGCCAATCCACGCGTGGCAGGAGCGCGCTATGGCTCTAGCGCGAGAGAATCACTGGGTGGCAAACCTTGAGAGCAAGCTTTCCGATGTTGTGGGCGATCGCACCTCGAAGGTCTTAGCCGATGCCTTTGGCATCACCAGCGTTGGCGATTTAATGCGCCACTACCCGCGCCGGTACATGGTGCGCGGAGAGCTCTCCAATATTGCCGAGCTGCAAGAGGGTGATGAAGTAACAATTTTGGCCGAGGTCCATAGTTCGGCCAATCGCCCCATTCGCGGGCGTAAGGGAAGTATTTTGGAGGTCATAGTCACAGATGGCAGCGACAAACTCTCGCTTACATTTTTTAATCAAGCCTGGCGTGAAAAAGAGTTAAAGGCCGGCACTCAAGGCCTATTTGCCGGCAAGGTCGGTGTTTTCAATAATAAGAAACAGTTAGCACACCCTGATTATCAGATGGTGCCAGATGGCGCAGATGTAGATAGCGCCGTTGATAGTTTTGCAGGCAAGTATCTTCCAGTCTATCCAGCAACGGCGAAGCTGCCATCCTGGAAGATTTCACAGTGCATCGGCATGGCGATCTCATCTCTTGATGATCTGATTGATTATCTGCCCGATGAGATTCGCAGTGCACATAATTATCCGACGTTACAACAGGCCTTAGTGCAGCTACACACACCTGCAGATTTAGAGCATGCCGACTCCGCGCGCGAGCGGCTGACATTTGATGAGGCTTTTTTGCTCCAACTCATGCTAGTTATGCGGCGCAATGAGTTAAAGAAGCTCAACACAATTTCGCGCACAACTATAAAGGGTGGACTGCTAGAAGCATTTGATGCATCGCTGCCTTTTCAACTCACAGGCGGACAGCTAGCAGTCATTACAGAGATTGAAGGTGATTTGGCCCAGCCTCATCCAATGCACCGTTTACTACAGGGAGAAGTTGGATCGGGAAAGACAGTTGTTGCACTACGCGCGATGTTGGCAGTAGTCGACAGTGGGGGACAGGCAGCCCTGCTTGCACCCACTGAAGTTCTTGCCGCTCAACACTTGCGTACTTTTCAAAAACTTCTTGGCCCTCTTGCCCAAGGTGGAACCCTTGGAAGTGCTGATAAAGCAACACGGGTGACGTTAATAACTGGATCACAAACTGCACCTGCGCGCAAAGAGGCGCTTTCATTGGCCGGCAACGGTGGCGCGGGAATCATTATCGGCACGCATGCACTGCTGGGTGAAAAGGTCGAGTTCAATGATTTAGGTTTAATCGTTGTCGATGAACAACATAGATTCGGTGTCGAGCAGCGTGATGCACTCAAAGTTAAGGCAGCAAAGCCGCCGCACTTATTAGTTATGACGGCGACACCGATTCCTCGCACCGTTGCTATGACGGTCTTTGGAGATCTCGATGTATCGACCTTGCGCGAGCTTCCACTTGGTCGCCAACTGATTACAACTCATGTGATAGCACCTCTTGAAAAGCCTGCTTTTCTGGAGCGGGCATGGGAGCGGATTCGCGAAGAGGTCGCCGCAGGTCATCAGGCATACATTGTCGTGCCACGTATTGAGGCCGGCAGCGATGAGAGCGCCGACATTGATTTCCTCTTTGGGCAAGAGTCGGCCGATATCACCTCAGTTACTGAGCTGGCTCCACGCCTTGCACGTGGAGCGCTCAAGGGTCTGCGCGTTGGCGATCTACACGGACGACAGAGCAGCGAGGTAAAGGATTCAACGATGCGCGCATTTGCAGCCGGTGAAATCGATGTTCTTGTATCTACTACCGTTATTGAAGTCGGCGTCGATGTCGCCAATGCAACGGTGATGGTGATTATGGATGCAGATCGTTTCGGAGTATCGCAGCTTCACCAACTACGTGGACGTGTGGGGCGAGGAGCATCTGCAGGCCTGTGTTTATTGGTCACTAGTGCGCTGGCCCAAACTCCTGCACGTGTACGACTTGATGCCGTTGCTGCAACTGTGGACGGCTTCGAACTTTCGCGTATCGATCTTGAACAGCGCCGCGAAGGCGATGTACTCGGTGCTAGTCAATCAGGTACACAGTCGCACCTTCGCCTGCTTCGAGTATTGCGAGATGAGGGGCTCATCGAAACCGCGCGCGCCGATGCAGAGGCTGTAATTGCCGCATCGGCCGATCTAACAAGTTATCCTGCCCTTGCAGCAGAAGTTGCACTGTTGGCGCGAGATGCTGCCATTGATTATTTAGATAAGGGTTAGCGTTGAGAATCATTGCCGGGGTAGCAAAGGGCCGCACACTGGGCACAGTTGTAGGTGCAACAAGGCCAACATCTGATCGCGCACGCGAGGGGCTATTTTCATCGTTGACATCTGAGTTCGGTGATTTCCTTGGGCTCAATGTCTTAGATTTATTTGCTGGCTCAGGTGCCATTGGGCTAGAGGCCCTATCGCGTGGCGCATCGATTGTGCACGTTATCGAACGCGATGCCGATGCCCAGAGAACTATTGAAAATAACTATGAGGCAGTTAAAAAGAATCAACCCGTTGGAAAATTTCACTTGTATGCGATGTCTGCCCAACGATTTGTCAGTGATCTACCCAAAGAGAGATATCACATCGTTTATATCGATCCACCATTTGATTTCACAGATAGGGAAGTAGAAGATCTTGTGAGCAAACTTCATAGCGGTGAATTTCTTAAAAGCGATGCATTGATTGCAGTTGAACGCATCGCAAAGGGATCGAAATTTAGCTGGCCAGAAGGCTTCGTCGCCGCACGTGAGAGGAAATACGGGGCGGCCAGTATCTTCTACGGCAATTACACGCCTTAAGAATGGATAACTGAGCCATCTCTTGCTAGCGTTTGAGCCATGAAGCGCGCAGTCTGTCCTGGATCCTTTGATCCAATCACATTTGGGCACCTCGACATCATCAAGCGCGCCAGCACCCACTTTGATCAAGTCGTCGTTGCGGTGCTAGAGAATCGGACTAAGTCCTCTCTTTTCACAGTCGCTGAGCGCATTGAGATGATTCGCGAAACGGTAGCTGATCTACCGAATGTAATCGTTGATTCATGGAGCGGATTACTAGTCGATTACTGCAAGAGCAATTCGATCACAACGATTGTGAAGGGCCTTCGAGCTGTCACCGATTTTGATTACGAACTACAGATGGCTCAATTGAATCTACAGGCCTCGGGTGTTGAAACAATGCTCATGGCAACGGCCCCAGCGTATTCATTCCTTTCATCATCAATTGTTAAAGAGCTCGCCCACTATGGTGGAGATGTTTCAAGCATGATTCCTGCCAATGTAAATATCGCGATCAAACTTCGAGTAGGCGGGAAATAACCCATGGATTCAGTTGAAAAGCTAGCATCAGCTATTAAATTAGTAGAAGAGGCCCGTGGTGTTCCACTATCTGCAAGCTGTGTAGTTCACCGTGGAGAGATGTTGGAGCTACTGGATGAGGCACGTGCTGCACTGCCAACGGATTTCGAATCGGCGCAGAAAGTAATTTCAGCTCGCGATGCAATTATTGAAGAGAGCAGATTAAGCGCCGAACAGATGATTTCAATGGCACGTGAGGATGTTGCGCGCATGGTCGAGCAGACTTCGATTGTTCAAATGGCACGCGATGAGGCACGCAGGATTTTAGATGATGCTCGCAAACAAGGGTTGCAGGAAAAGGCAGAGGTCGAAGAGTACATCGATGGTCGACTTGCCACCCTGGAGGTAATTCTCAATAAGACCCAAGATGCAGTGGCACGCGGTCGCGAACGCTTAGGAGGCGCTGGAGATAAAGATGCACTTGCACAACTCTCAGATGGCGATTAATTTCCATGCCAAAGCTTCCAGAGGTTTATAAACTCAATACATACGAGCTCCCGCGCCGTGCAGGTGAGATGAAGGAGTACGAGCTCGACATTGAGATCCCAGAAAAAGTTGGGGTTGAACTCATTGCCGTTCCAGCAGGTGATGTCATAGAGGTAGATGCGCGCCTTGAATCAGTAACAGAGGGCGTCTTACTCAGCGCTGAAATCTTTGCAGTTGCCAAGGGTGAGTGCGGGCGCTGTTTAGATCCAGTAGAAATCGTGATTGAAAAGAGAGTGCAAGAGCTCTATCTATACGAGCAGAAGGTCGAGGGCAAAAAGCGTGCGCCAGTTGTCGATGGGTTAGATATAGAGGATGAGCTACTCATGGATGGCGATGTGATGGATCTGGAGAGCCCTATCCGTGATGCCATCGTCTTGGCGCTGCCGAACAACCCATTATGCAGTGATGAGTGTGCGGGCCTATGTCCGGAGTGCGGAGGCAAATGGGCCGAACTACCCGAAAATCACGCTCATGAAGTGATAGATGCTCGCTGGGCCCCTCTTGCCGGCCTATCTATCGATGAGTCCGATTTCAAGAATAAGGGTTTTTAAGGGATACTTACGCTCTGCGACAATCGTTGCGTAAGGTAAAGAAGAAGAGGTTAGAAAAGTGCCAGTACCAAAGCGGAAGACCTCGCGTTCAAAGACGCGCTCACGCCGAAGCCAGTGGAAGACAACTGCTGCCTCTCTTGCACCATGCCCACAGTGCCACGCGCCAAAGCTGCAACACACTGCCTGTCCAACCTGCGGTACATATAACCGTCGCCAGGTATTAGAGGTCTGATCTGAGCTCGTTGCTCAATGAGCAGTTGGGGGTTGTTATTGAACCCTCCCTTCTCGAGTTAGTTTTTACTCACCGCTCTTTTGCATATGAGTCGACAAATAAAGAGACTAATGAGCGCCTTGAGTTTTTAGGTGACTCTGTTCTGGGTTTAATAGTCACTGAAGAGCTCTACAAACGTTATCCAGATTTCGATGAGAGCCGTTTGTCACCACTTCGCTCGGGTGTTGTCAATATGCGCGCACTGGCAGATATCGCGCGTGAATTAGATTTAGGTAGACACATTCGCTTAGGTAAGGGCGAAGAGGTAACAGGCGGACGCGATAAAAACTCACTTCTGGCCGATGCGCTTGAAGCGTTAATTGGCGCTATTTATCTTCAATTCGGATTTGAAATCTGCACGCAGATTGTTAGCAGATTAATCGCATCGACAATGGATTCAGCCGTTGCTCGTGGCGCTGGCTTAGATGGCAAGACTGCACTTCAAGAGTTAGTCGCCGCCCTCAATAAGGGCGTACCCGAATATCTGGTGAGCGAAGAGGGCCCAGATCACGATAAGAATTTTACGGCCGTTGCCATGGTCGCGGGCGTTGGAATCAGTGAAGGCATTGGAAAGAGCAAGCGCGAAGCTGAACAGATTGCCGCGCGTATCGCCTACGAATCCTTAAAAAACGAGCTGCCTCAGCCTTAAATCCGCTAAAAACGCTACGTTGACGCGATAGGTTTGCCGCGTGTATTTGAAGAGCATCACCCTCAAGGGCTTTAAGTCCTTCGCCTCGGCTACCACTTTACGCCTTGAATCCGGAATCACCTGCGTGGTGGGTCCAAATGGTTCAGGTAAAAGTAACGTCGTTGATGCACTCACATGGGTGATGGGCGAGCAAGGCGCAAAATCTCTGCGCGGTGGCAAGATGGAGGATGTCATCTTCGCCGGCACTAGCGGGCGAGCACCCCTTGGCCGCGCCGAAGTCTCTCTCACTATCGATAACAGCGATGGCGCACTAGCAATTGAGTACAGCGAAGTAACAATTTCACGCATACTTTTTCGTAATGGTCATAGCGAATACCAGATTAATGGCGAAGCAACACGCTTACTAGATATTCAAGAGCTCTTAAGCGACTCTGGAATCGGTCGCGAGATGCACGTAATAGTTGGTCAGGGTCAGCTTGATGCGATCTTGATGGCAACACCCGAAGAGCGTCGTGGATTGATTGAGGAAGCGGCCGGTGTTCTTAAACACCGCAAGCGTAAAGAGAAAGCTCTGCGCAAATTAGATTCGATGCAGACAAATCTTGCACGTGTACAGGATTTAACAGTTGAACTTCGCCGACAACTGCGACCACTTGGTAAGCAGGCAGAGGTTGCAAAAAAAGCGGCGACGATTCAAGCCGATCTGCGAGATGCAAAGCTGCGTCTACTGGCCGATGATTTCATCTCTCTTTCAAGGGTTCTCGATGCAGAGGTTGCCGATGAGACTGCATTGCGAGAGCGGCGTGCCGCAGTTGAATCCGAAGTTGATTCAATCCGCACTCGCGAAGAGACACTCGATGCTCAAGCTGCTTTCGAGGGACCACAACTTATTGCCGCACAAGAGACGTATTACCAATTAAATTCACTGCGCGAAAAGTTTCGCGGTACGCAATCTCTAGCGCAAGAGCGCTCACGTTTTCTCAATGAAGAGGCTGAAGAGGCACGCACCTCTGGTCGCGATCCAGATGCGATTGAAAAAGATGCGCAGGTATTGCGTCAAGAAGAGAGAGAACTCCGTGCAAGTGTTACAACATCACAACAGGCACTTGTTGCCGCAACATCTAACCTTGCACAAAGTGAGCAGGCGCTAAAGATTGATGAAGATAAAATCGCTGCCGCAATGCGCGCGATCGCCGATGCACGTGAAGGCACTGCCCGCCAAGAGGGTCATATTAAATCTCTGCAGGCCCGCCTTGAGGCCATCTCAGAAGAGATTGAGCGCTTAACCCGTGCCCAGAGCGAGGCGCAGGCCCGTGTAGATACCGCCCAACGCGAGTACTCAACTCACGAGCTCGATATCGCAGGCGCCGATAGCGGTGAAAAAGGTCTGGACTCGCAGTTTGAAAACAGCAAGTCGGTTTTAGAGGCTGCACAGGCCAAGCTTTATGAGTTGGTTGAGGCCGAGCGTCTGGCCGATCGTGAACGCAATGCCATCGAAGCCAGGATAGATGCGATGAAGTTGATTTCACACAACCGAGATGGCGCATCGGCGCTGCTCCGTGATTCGCGCGGTGTTCATATACTCGGCTCGATCGCTAGCCTTATCGATATCGATTCTGGTTGGGAGTCGGCAGCAGCTGCCGCCTTTGGCACACTCGCCGATGCCGTTGTTGTTCATGATTTAGCATCTGCAGTTACCGCTCTAACAACTCTGCGCAGTGAAAACCTAGGTCAGGCCGACGTCTTGGTCTACGAAGAGGGCGCGCAATCACAGTCGTCGATTCCATCGGGCTTAACACCTCTTGCATCTCATGTTCGCTCTGCATCGATCGGAGCACTTGTCACATCGCTCTTATCCAATATCGTGGTTGCCGATTCTGCTCGTAATGCCGAAGCTATTCTCCGCTCACATCCATCGCTCACCGTTGTTACTCGCGATGGCGATATCGTTACACGAGGCCGTGCGCGTGGTGGCTCGAAATCCTCATCCTCTCTTATTGAAATTAACACCCTTATATCTGGGCTTGAAAGCAAGCTTTCAGAGTTTAAGCATACATGTGATCGTTTGAAGTTTGAGATTTCAACACAGAATGCCGAGGTTACTAGTCGTCAAAGTGATTTCGACATTGCATTATCTAAGCTCAATGAATCCGATGCACGTATCGGTGCGCTCACCGAGCAGTTAGCTGTCTCTGGTCAGAATATGAAATCTGCAATGGCCGAAGTCGAGCGCCTTACTGCACATATTAATGAGGCCGGCACTGCTAAATCTCGCGATGAGGGCGAACTCGTCATTGCTCAGAATCAACTGCACCAACAGGGCGCAGTCGCCGAACCCGATCACACATTTACTGAAAACCTACGCAATGCAGTGTCAGTTGCACGCACTACAGAGGTTGAGGTCCGCCTTGCTGTGCGCACAATTGAAGAGCGGGTTACATCGGTGGCGGCCCGCGCCTTAGCGCTAGAGGAATCAGCCCGTAATGCGCGCGAGGCATCCCAGCGCGCAGTGATCCGCCGAGGTGCACGTGCACGCGCCGCTGTCATCTCGCAGGCGATTGCCGAAGCGGCATACGAGGCGCTTATTCATATCGAACGATCGATCTCCAAGGCTGCAATAGAGCGCGCACGATTAGAGGAATCACGGGTTCGTCGCGAAGGAGAGACTCTCTCCGTTCGAATACGTGGACGCGAACTAGCAACTGAGCTCGAAGCCTTAACATCGAGTGTGCATCGCGATGAAATTGCCCGTGCTGAACAACGTATGCGCATTGAATCCCTTGAAAATAAAACCGCTGAAGAGTTTGCAATGGATACCCACATACTTGTGGCCGAATACGGGCCTGCAAATGATGTTCCAACCTTCTTTGAAAATGAGGCTGGAGAAATCGTCACAACCGAGTTGATTCCATATCGCCGTGATCAGCAGGAAAAGCGCCTGGCATCGGCTGAGCGTTCACTTAGCCTACTTGGCAAGATCAACCCGCTGGCCCTGGAAGAGTTCTCATCTCTTGAGGAGCGATTGAAGTTCTTGGCCGATCAGTTAGAGGATTTAAAGAATACCAAGAAGGATCTGCTCGATATTATTAAAGAGGTCGATGATCGAGTTCAGAGAATATTTATGGAGGCCTTTGAAGATACGGCTCACCAATTTGAAGAGATCTTTGCGCGGTTGTTCCCGGGTGGAGATGGACGTTTGATTCTAATTGATCCAGATAATCCATTGACGAGCGGCGTGGATATCGAAGCGCGTCCGCCAGGCAAGCGAATTAAGCGTCTCTCACTTCTATCTGGTGGAGAAAAGTCTTTGACCGCCGTTGCGATGCTAATCGCCATCTTCAAAGCCCGACCAAGTCCGTTCTATGTCCTGGATGAGGTTGAGGCCTCACTCGATGATATTAACCTCGGCCGCTTACTTGGCGTGTTTGAAGAGCTCCGTGCAAGCTCTCAATTAATTATTATTACGCACCAAAAGCGCACGATGCAGATCGCCGATGCGCTCTATGGTGTCACTATGCGCGGAGATGGTGTGAGCGAGGTTATCTCACAACGTCTGCGTGAATCCGACGCAAGTTAGAAGAGTCACGCATGGGTCTTTTTAGTAAGTTCATCGCCAAACTCAAAGGTGAAAACTCCTTTGCACGAAATGGCGGCATGCCTGCAGGGATGGCCGGCATGGGCATGCCAGCGATGCCCGTGAAAGGGCCTACTTCGGCGCCTAAGAAGAAGTCCAAGTCGGGTAATCCAGCTAAACGAGCGCTAAAGGAGTCCCAGTAGGCGATTTCGCGTATTACTGGCCTAGATGGCACAATAAGCAACCTGTTGACGGGGCCCTCTACCCCCGAGCAACATCCATACAACCGATAGTTAGATCCGCTCACCACGCACCCCGCTGTGGAGAAAAGATTCGACACACATAAACAGGAGACATCTTTCTTGGCTACAAAAATTCGTTTAATGCGCATGGGCAAGATCCGCACACCATTTTTCCGCGTCGTTGTTACCGACTCACGCAAAGCACGTAACGGTCTTTCAATTGAAGAGATCGGTCGCTATGTGCCAGGACAAGAGCCATCAATTATCGAGATCAACTCAGAGCGCGCTCTGTACTGGCTCGGAGTAGGTGCACAGCCATCAGAGGCTGTAGAGGCTCTTCTGAAGGTCACTGGAGATTGGCAGAAGCACAAGGGTCTTCCGGGAACTGAAGGCACCTTGCGCATTGGCGCTCCTCGCGTGGGCAAGCACGTTGCATACGAGGCCGCGGTTAAGAATGCAATGGATGAGCCAAAAGAGGGCGCAACAACATTAAAGAAGAAGGCACAGGAGAAGTTAGCTGCAAAGGCAAATCCGGTGGAGGCTGTTGTCGTGTCTGAGCCTGTCTCCGAGCCAATCGAGAATCTCAAGGTAGCACCGGTTCCAGTTCCAGATGCCACTACTGACGTTGTGGTTGAAACAGAGGTTGCGGTTGCAACAGAAGCGGCTGCCGAATAATTATGATGGATGAGGCCCTCGAGCATTTAGTAAAAGGGATCGTCGATAATCCAGACGATGTTGTCATTACTGAGAAGACACATCGCCGTGGAACAACTCTGGAGGTTCGTGTGAACCCTGAAGATATCGGCAAGGTTATTGGACGCAATGGTCGCACCGCTAAGGCGTTGCGCACTGTTGTTAGCGCGCTCGCAGGTCGCACAGTACGTGTTGATCTCGTCGAGACCGACGAACCTAACTAAGTAGCTATTCACAAAGCCATGCGTTTACTCGTAGGGCGCGTTGGTCGAGCCCATGGAATTCTCGGTGAGGCGACCATTGAAGTCCGCAGTGATGATCCCGATAGCCGATTTGCCGTGGGCGCAAAACTGCAAACCGATAGTCAGGGTGTTTTGACGATTACATCTGGACGCATACATAACGGAGTTTTACTATTGGGCTTTGCAGGATATAGCGATCGCAATGAGATTGAGAAGCTGCGAAATACGTTTTTATATGCCGATGTCGATATCGATGAAGAACGTGAAGATAGCGGTGATTACCACGTTCTACAGCTAATCGGATGCCAGGCATTTCTTGAATCAGGTGAGCTCTTTGGCGAAGTCACTGATGTCATTAATCTGCCAGGCCAAGATCTTCTGGAAATCAAAACACTTACACATGAAACTCTGATTCCATTCGTGCGCCAGCTTGTTCCGATTGTCGATGTTAAGGCCAAGCGCCTTGTTGTGATTCCACCAGATATGAGCGGAGTCATTGCATGAAGATAGATGCAGTAAGTATTTTTCCTGATTACTTTGCACCGCTGCAGTTATCACTGCTGGGCAAGGCCAGCGATGCAGGCATAGTTGATTTTCATATCCATGATTTACGGGCATTTGCTAGCGATAACCACCATGCAGTCGATGACACCCCTTATGGTGGCGGTGCCGGAATGGTGATGTTGCCCGAGATTTGGGGTCTAGCCCTTGATCGGCTCATGGTCGATGAGACAGATCTCATTATTTTAACTCCAGCTGGAAAGCGCTTTGATCAGCTGATGGCGGCGCGTTTATCTAGCGCATCGCATCTTGTCTTTGCATGTGGGCGTTATGAAGGTATCGATGATCGTGTGCGCCAGCATTATTCAAGTGATCAATATTCGAAGCGAAATATCCGCGTGCACGAGGTATCAATCGGGGATTATGTATTGGGTGGGGGCGAAGTCGCATCCCTTGTAATGATTGAAGCGATTACTAGATTGCTTCCAGGGGTGCTCGGTAACCCTGAATCACTGAGTGAAGAGTCACATAATGAAGATGGTTATCTTGAGTATCCAAACTTCACGAAGCCATCGACATGGCGAGATATCTCGGTCCCTGAGATTTTATTAAGTGGAAATCACGGCGAAATCGCTAAATGGCGTGCTGAAGCGGCAAAACAGCGCGCTGCAGATAATTTATAACTAGCGAGTAATACCCGTTCTACCGTAGCGTATGGCCATGACAAGTGATGCGGCATCAATCCAAGCACGATTAATCCGCGACCTCGAACCAGTTGTAACAGTCGAACTCGAGCGCCACTTAGCGGTGCAGAAGAACTGGTACCCACATGAGTATGTCCCATGGTCTGAGGGCCGCGACTTTGCCGGTCCACTCAACGGCGATGCGTGGGAGGCAAAGGACTCACGCCTTACTCGCGTTGCACAGGATTCTTTAGTTCTCAATCTTTTAACAGAGGATAACCTGCCGAGCTATCACACTGAAATTGCAATTTCTATGGGCCGCGATGGCGCATGGGGCACATGGATCGAACGCTGGACGGCCGAAGAGGCCCGACACAGCATTGCTATCCGCGATTATTTAATGGCAACACGTGGTGTTGATCCATACGAACTCGAAGATTTACGTATGGCGCATATGTCATTGGGATATCAGACACCATATGAAAACGATATGTTGCACACGATCGCATACGTTTCTTTCCAAGAGTTAGCAACACGTATTTCCCACCGCAATACCGGCAAGATTTCAGATGATCCCATCGCTGAAAATATGATGCAGCGCATCGCTTTAGATGAAAACCTGCATATGCTCTTTTATCGCAATACATTAGGCGCCGCCCTCGATATGGAACCAAATGCAACGATGAGGGCGATTACCGATGTTGTCACTAACTTTGGAATGCCTGGCGCAAATATGCCGGGCTTTGGTCGCAAAGCTGTTCAGATTGCTCTTGCCGGCATCTATGACATGCAGCAGCACCTTGACGAGGTAATTGCACCGATCTTGAGGGCTTGGAAAGTCTTTGAACGCAGCGATCTGTCGGGTGATGGCATCAAGGCCCGCGAAGATTTAGCGGCCTTCCTTGAAAAGACTGGCGCTGAAGCCGCTCGATTTAACGAAAAACGTGAAGTGCATTTCGAGCGCTTGATTGCGCGTGGACAAGAGCCTCTGCGCATCATAAAGTAGGTAGGAGACATGAAAAAGCGCGTCATCTTTATCGAGCACGACCATGCCAGTCCAGGTGGACCAATCTGGGTGCAGTTCGAGCGACGCGGCTATGAGATTACGAGATTTATTATCGTTAATGAGGAAAATGCCAACAGACCAAATGTGATACCTATCTGGCCAGATTTACTCGGCTTTGATGTCGTAGTTGTGATGGGCGCACAATATGCCGTCTATGACGAGGAGCGCATCGGCAACTGGTTATTGCCGCAGTTGGAGAAAATGCGCGAAGTACATAACGCCGGGATTCCAGTATTGGGAATCTGTTTCGGTGGCCAGTTAATGTCGCGGGTTTTAGGTGGAACGGTTTCCAGATCTCCGCGCGCAGAGCTCGGTTGGTTTGAAGTTGAATCCGCTGATGAGAGCCTTGTTCCACGCGGTCCATGGTTTCAATATCACTGGGATCGCTTTACTTTTCCACCTGGATCTACTGAAGTCGCGCGCAATGATCTATGTCCCCAGGCCTTTGTTTATGGGCGCACTTTAGGCACGCAGTTCCATCCTGAAGTCGATGCCGAAGTATTGGATATGTGGCTAGCGATGGATGGCGGATGCGCCGAGATCGAGTCCGAGGGCATTGTTGTTGAGGATTTACGCGCCCAGACTAAAAAGATAGAGAAGGAAAGTAATCAGCGCGGCTACGATTTAGTCGATCAATTTCTAGATCGCATCGCAACCGCACCTGTGAAAATGATTTAATCGTTAGAGATAAAGACGTTCTTCACTTCAGTAAATGAATCAAGGGCATCTGGTCCAAGTTCGCGCCCCAATCCCGACTGCTTGAAGCCTCCAAATGGTGTCCAGAAGCGCACCGACGAGTTTGAGTTAACAGAGAGTGCACCTGTATCGATGCCACGAGATACGCGCAGTGCACGGCCAACATCGCGAGTCCAGATCGAACCCGATAATCCATATTCGCTGTCATTGGCCATTGCAATTGCATCAGCCTCATCCTTGAACGTCATAACCGATACAACTGGGCCGAAGATCTCTTCGCGCCATGATCGAGCCTGTGTATTTTTAGGAAGCAGGACTGTTGGTGGCATCCAGTAACCAGGGCCCGTTGGTGCGCTGCCCTTGAATGCAATCGGCTCATCTAAAAATGATTCAACGATATCAAACTGCTTTTTTGAAATAAGCGGACCCATATCGGACGTTGCAAGATTTGGATCTTCCACGCGAAACTTTTTAACGGCCACCTCGAAGTGCTCCATGAATGTATCGAAGGCAGATTTTTGAACCAAGATACGAGAGCGGGCACAGCAGTCCTGCCCAGCGTTATCAAAGACGGCCCCTGGTGCACCGGCGGCAGCCTTTGCGATATCGGCATCGGCAAAGATGATGTTTGAACTTTTTCCACCGAGCTCAAGAGTTACTCGTTTTACTTGTTCAGCACAGCCAACCATTATCTGTTTCCCCACGGTTGCTGAGCCGGTAAAGACAACTTTGCGCACAAGCGGATGCGTAACAAAGCGATTACCAACAACACTGCCCTTGCCGGGCAGAACATTAAAGACACCCTCTGGAATTCCAGCGATAAGTGCGAGTTCACCCAATCGAATTGCAGATAATGGCGTGTATTCGGCGGGCTTGAGTACAACTGTATTTCCGGCAGCTAGAGCAGGTGCAAAACCCCACCCTGCAATTGGCATTGGAAAGTTCCAGGGCACAATTATTCCAACAACCCCGAGAGGCTCTTTAAAAGTTACATCGATTCCACCAGGAACTGGAATCTGTCGACCAAATAAACGCTCTGGAGCTGCGGCGTAGTACATCAACGTATTTGCAACGTTGTCGGCCTCCCACAATGCATTTCCACGGGTGTGGCCTGAGTTAGTAATCTCAATCTGTGCTAACTCTTCACGGTGATCTGTAACTATTTGAGAAAAACTTCGAAGCAGGCGAGCACGCTCACCTGGTGAAATATGACGCCAACTGTCAAAGGCTTTAGCGGCCTTTGCAATTGTCTGATCAGTTGCAGCTAGATCGAAGTGTGCAACGGTCTTAACTATTTGTTCGTTGGCAGGATTGATTACATCATATGAAGTAGACACGTGAGATTTAAAACCTTTCGAAGTTACGGAATAGTTCCCAGTCGGTTATTGCTTTGCCATAGGCTGCAATTTCAATCTTTGCCATATTGGCATAGTGGGCCTGCACCTCGGCGCCAAAGACCTCTTTGACCCATGCACTATTTTCCCAAAGCGCTAGAGCCTCTGGCATCGACGATGGAAGACGCGCAGAGTCTGATTCGTAAGCATTTCCTTGGAAGGCCGGCTCTAAGACCATCTTCTTCTTAATTCCATCAAGGCCAGCGGCGATGATTCCAGCCACTGCCAAATAAGGATTAATATCTCCGCCGGCAACACGGTTTTCAAGACGCAGAGATGGACCGTGTCCTACTAATCTCAACGCGCATGTGCGGTTATCACGGCCCCACCGGATAGCAGTTGGGGCAAAAGAGCCAGGAACGAATCTTTTGTATGAGTTGATATTGGGTGCAAATAGAAGTGTCATTTCGCGCAAGTGAGCGATCTGACCGGCTACAAATTGGCGGCCTAAATCACTCATTCCCTGCTCTTTATCGTTCTTATCAGTCATCACCATCGATCCATCTAAACCACGGAAAGAGAGGTGAATATGTGAAGAGTTACCCTCCTTCTCATTTGGCTTGGCCATGAAGGTAAGTGCATAACCATCTTGGGCTGCAATCTCTTTGGCACCGTTCTTATAGATCACATGGTTATCGCAGTTAGAGAGTGCATCTGAATACTTAAATGCAATCTCATGCTGGCCAAAGTTGCACTCACCCTTAACAGATTCAACGGTCATACCAGCCTTTGCCATTGAGAGGCGGATTCGTCGCAAGAGAGGCTCGATACGGGAGCCACCAAGAATTGAGTAATCGACGTTGTACTGGTTAACTGGAATCAGATCACGGTATGACTTGTTCCAGGCCTCTTCGTAGGTATCTCTAAAGACAACAAACTCGAGCTCGGTACCACACATCGCCTCCATGCCGGCATCGCTGAGCGCCTTAACCTGCTTGCGCAGAATCTGGCGGGGAGATGCGACGACATCGCTGTGATCGAGCCAGGCAACATCGGCCAGCACTAATACTGCCCCTGGCTGCCAATCGATTAAACGCAACGTGCTCATATCCGGCACCAATGCGAAGTCGCTATAGCCGCGCTCCCATGATGACATTTCATATCCAGCAACGGTATTCATATCGACATCGACTGCCAGTAAATAGTTGCAGCCCTCGGTGCCATGTTTTAAGACCTCATCTAAAAAGAACTGCCCATGGATACGCTTGCCGGTTAAACGGCCCTGCATATCGGTCATAGCAACTACGACGGTATCTATTGATCCATCGGCAACCCCGGCCTTTAAAGCCTCAATCGACATTGAACTCATAGGCCGATGCTATCTAGTTCCTCGCCTGAAATCTACAAAGAGAAACCCCTGCCACTTTCGCGACAGGGGTTTCTAGTCTTACTTCTCTTTTATGAGTTGATATTGCTACGTGGTCCTGTGAACCACTTCTTGGCCGACATATTCCACCAGATCCAAAGCATTATCAACGCGCCGCCAGTAATGATCGGTGCGTAGTTAACTGCAGTCCAGGTGAAGTCTTTATTGCCTGGAGTTCCAGCTGGTGAGAATGGCAAGATGAAGTAGATGGAGATAATTGCAATCTCAGCGACTGCAACAGTGTTCATCCATTTGTACTTAGATCCAAGAGTCCACGCACCGGTTTTGAATGAAGCGCCGGCTTTTAGCCGTAGATAGATTGGAATTAAGAATGCAAGATAGAGAGAGATTACGCAGACCGATACAACTGCATAGAAGGCAGTTGGTGCACCGGTTGGGCTCTTCCATAGAGCTGGCAGAGTCATCACGATTCCACCAATAGCAGATACCAAAACTGCGTTCAATGGAACGTGGTGCCTATTAACTTTCTTCCAAAGATTACCCCCAGGAACTGCACCATCTCGTGAGAATGCATACATCATGCGAGAGCATGATGTTAGGCAAGCGGTAACACAGAAGATCTGACCTGCAGTGGTGATGATCATGACGAGCTTAAATGCAACGCCACCACCCAATGCACTATAGAGAACGGCGATAACTGACCCACCGCCGTACGGGTTAACTGCCGGATCAAATGAGCTGATCATGTCTACCTTAGTTGCGGCAAATAGGAATGCCATCAAAAGAATGTATCCACCGATTGCTGAGTAGAAGATTGACTTCCAAATTCCCTTAGCGGAATTTATGTGAGCATTATGTGTCTCTTCTGAAAGGTGAGCAGATGCATCAAATCCGGTAATTGTGTACTGAGTCAGCAAGAATCCAAGTGGTAGAACATAGAGCCAGTATGAGTTATCGCTAAATCCGGAGCTATTGATCTTGGTAGTTAACATCCAAGAAAGTGTCTGGTGCTCACTAGGAACAAATAACAAGATTCCGATAACAATCAATGCGCCAAATACGTGCCACCATACTGAGATATTATTAAATAGAGATAATAAGTGACCGCTATAGATGTTAATCAATGTTACGAAGAGAATGATCATAATAAATAGGAAGAACTGCTGCTTGATGTAGTCGCCACCAAGGAAGCCAGTTGCATAACTTGGCCACTGGGCGCCAAGAATTACGTTGAGGAAGCTTGCAGCGCCATAACCAACTGAGGCAGTAACTGATACAAGACCAATTAAGTTCAGCCAACCAGTGTAGAAGCCAGCCTTAGGACCACCGAGCTTTGAAGCCCACCAGTAAATTCCACCCGATGTTGGATATGCAGAGGCGAGCTCTGACATACAAAAACCGATAATAAGAATGAATAGCGAGATAAGTGGCCATCCTAAAGAGATTGCAACTGGACCACCGTTGTTCCATGCTTGAGCAAAGGTAGTGAAGCAACCTGCCAAGATTGAAATAATTGAAAACGAGATTGCGAAATTTGAAAAGCCTGACCAGCTGCGATTTAACTCCTGCTTATATCCGAGTTCAGCTAACCGTTTTTCATCATCATTTGTAATTGCCAAGATGTACTCCTCCTTGAGGTTCTGGGGTGTAGCATTTCTACCTCATAGTGTGACTTAAATGGAAGGGGTTTACGCAATTATGTGCCGATTAATGGGCTACGTGTCTCCAAGTAAAACCTCCTTTCCAGCGCTGGTCGGAGATGAATTCTCCGATTTTGTAGCACTTTCATCGGTCCACTGTGATGGTTGGGGACTCTCCACCGTTGATCAAAATGGCAGCAATATTGTTCTGAAAAGAAAAGTTGAAGCCGCTGCACAAAGTGCTACCTTTGATTCGATCGTGGCAGATAACCTCGCCGATGGCGCGCTTTTGCATCTGCGTTGGGCGACTGAGGGCTTACCAATTAGCGAAAACAATACACATCCATTTATCTATGGAGATTATTCATTTATTCACAATGGTTCGATTTTCCCATCCGATGTGATCGCGCCCTTTATTGATCCGAAATTTAACCCACTAATAGTTGGTGATACCGACAGCGAACGTTACTTTTATTTAGTAATGACAGAGGTTGAAAAACTAGGTCTAGTAGCTGGTGTTAAGAGTGCACTAGCAATAATCAAAGAGCATGGCGATTCAACGAGTTTAAATTGCATGCTCATGAATCGCGATTTCTTCATTACCGTTAGCGAACACAACACGGCCCGTAAGCCTGATTGGGCCCCGGATGATTACTATGAGATTAAATACTTACCTACCCCTGAAGGAACCCTCTTTGCCTCAAGTGGTTGGAACCAACCAGGGTGGAAGACGCTGGGCAATCATCATGCAGCGCTGGTTAATCGCTCAACCTTTGAGATTGAAGTTATCGCGATCTGATTAAGGCTCTACGATAGGCACATGAACCGTACCTACAGCGTCGAAACATATGGCTGTCAGATGAATGTTCACGACTCTGAACGTATCGCGGGATTATTAGATGAGGCTGGATATGTGCCGGTCGCCCAGGGTAAGCAGGCCGATATCGTTGTCTTTAATACCTGTGCGGTGCGCGAGAACGCCGATAACAAACTCTATGGAAATCTCTCTTTTCTCGCACCGATAAAGAAGGCAAACCCCTTGATGCAGATCGCGGTGGGCGGATGTCTGGCTCAAAAAGATCAAGCCACGATCTTGAAAAAAGCTCCCTATGTTGATGTCGTCTTTGGGACCCATAACGTTGGTTCGCTGCCAGTCTTGCTCGAGCGCGCACGCATCGAAGAAGAGTCGCAGATTGAAATCCTCGAGTCGTTGGAGCACTTTCCATCAACGCTTCCCGCACGGCGTTTATCAGCATTTTCATCCTGGGTTTCAGTCTCTGTGGGCTGCAACAACACCTGCACTTTTTGTATCGTGCCCACCCTTCGCGGGATTGAAAAAGATCGCAATGCCAAAGAGATTCTCGCTGAAGTGCGCGCCCTGGTTGAGCAAGGAGTTATTGAAATAACCCTTCTCGGTCAAAACGTCAATGCATATGGGGTGGATTTCGGCGATCGTCACGCCTTTGCAAATCTATTGCGCGAATGTGGCAAAGTCGACGCTCTCGAGCGGGTGCGCTTTATGTCTCCGCATCCACGCGATTTCACCGATGATGTTATCGATGCGATGGCACAGACAGATAATGTGATGCCGCACTTGCATATGCCTTTGCAGTCAGGCTCCAATGCGATTTTGCAGACAATGCGCCGCTCATATCGCACCGATAGGTATCTAGGAATTCTAGATCGCGTGCGAACTGCCATGCCGCATGCATCTATTACAACCGACATCATCGTTGGCTTTCCAGGGGAAACTGAAGATGACTTCCAAGCGACTTTAGATTTGTGTACGCAGGCTCGTTTTGCCGCTGCATATACATATCAATACTCGATTCGCCCAGGTACTCCAGCTGCAACAATGCCTGATCAAATTTCAAGCGAAGTCGTAGGAGAGCGGTATACGCGCTTACACAATCACCAACAGTTAATTTCACTCTCTGTCAATGAAGAGGCGATAGGTAAGAGTTTTAAGGTATTAGTTGGCGACTACGAAGGACGCCGAGATATTGCCCAAGAGCGCCTTACCGGGCGCAGCGAAGACTTTCGCCTTGTGCACTTTGATAACACCACACATGCTCGCCCTGGCGATGAGGTAGAGGTACGTATCAGCGATGCATCTGCCCATTATTTAATCGGTACACCGGGTACGGTGCGCCCAACTCGTGGTGGCGATGCACACCAAGCCCGTACTGCAGAAAGTGTTAAGAGTGCGACGATGCTCGGAATTCCGACGATATCTAGATGAGTCTGATTGTCGTATGCGGAGCAACTGCTACTGGAAAGAGTGATTTAGCGATAGCTATTGCCCGTCACTTTGATGGAGAGATCATCAATGCCGATTCGATGCAGATTTATCGTGGTATGGATATCGGAACAGCTAAGTTGAGTGTGGACGAGCGCCAAGGGATAGCGCATCATTTACTAGATGTTCTAGATGTCAATCAAGATTCAACTGTAGCTTGGTATCAAAGCGCGGCGCGGGCTGCGATCACCGATATTCAATCTCGCGGCAAACGTGCAGTGGTAGTCGGGGGTACAGGTCTCTATATTAAATCGATCTTAGATGAGCTCAATTTTCCAGATACTGATCCCGCTGTGCGCGAGAGCCTTGAGAAAGAGTTAGAGAGTATTGGTTTAAATGCCCTCTTTGAACGTTTGGAAAGACTCGATCCAGCCGCGGCAATTGCTATCGATCGTGCAAATGCCCGCCGAGTAATTCGAGCACTAGAAGTAATTGCAATTACCGGCAAACCATTTACAGCAAATTTACCACGCGAGTCGAGTACGAGATATCCAGATGCACAGCAGTTTGGCTTAGTTATGGATCGTGAAAATCTAGATGAGCGAATTAGCACCCGTGTCGATCGAATGTGGGAGCAGGGTTTTGTCGCCGAAGTAGATGCTCTTCTAAGCGCTGGGATCACCGATGCTCGCACTGCGCAACTTGCTTTGGGATACTCACAGATAATCGCTTTTCGAAATGGGTTAATGAGCCAAGGCGAGGCGCGAGAGGATACAAAGCGCGCAACGCGCCAGTATGCCCGCAGGCAAGAGACGTGGTTTTCACGTGATGGGCGTATCACGTGGATTTCCCCGCTTCAACCACGCTTAGAAAGAGTTCTGGAGCACTTAGAGAAGATAAACTTCCAATAATGATTGCAACTTATGGCCACGGTACAGAAAATGATTTCGTCCTTGTATTTGATCCAAGTGACGAGCATTCGATTACTACTGCGCAAACGGCGGCGATCTGCAATCGCGAAAGTGGTATCGGGGCAGATGGCTTGATTCGAATCATTAAGCGCGATGGAAAATGGTTCATGGATTATCGAAATGCAGATGGCTCTCTAGCCGAAATGTGTGGTAATGGCATTCGTGTTATGGCGCGCTACTTAGTTGAACGCGGACATGCACCTGAAGGGATTTTTGCCATAAATACTCGGGACGGTATCAAGCACCTGCTGGTGCCCATGGTCGGGGATATCTCGGTCAATATGGGTCAAGTCACCGATGAGGCCGAAGCGATTACAGCTGCAACTAACTCTCGTATCTGGAACGGTTACAACATAAGTATTGGTAATCCGCACGCAGTGGTCTTTGTCGATGACATAAACGATGTTGGCCCTATGAAAGAGCCACCAGTAGTCAGGCCCCGTGATTCATATCCTGAGGGCGTCAACGTCGAGTTTGCCCAGATTACAGGCGATCATGAAATATCGATGCGCGTCTACGAGCGTGGAAGTGGTGAAACACGCTCGTGCGGAACAGCTACGTGTGCCGTCGCACTTGCAGCCGTTGTGCGCACTAAGGATCGATTGCCATCGACGTGGATCATTAATCCACCCGGGGGTCGCCTTGAAGTTTCAATCGATGGACACTCCAATGCAACGCTGATTGGGCCGGCAGTTCTGATTAAGGATGTAGATATTTCGGAGTTCTTACTTGTCTAATAAAGAGGTAAGGGATGAGTTCGAGGCTTTGATGCGCGAGAGCGCACGCGTTGCCGCAGAATACGATTCGAGTGAGAGTGATGAGTTAGTCGATCCAACACTCGAACTATCTGAACGCCACGCGCTGCGCCGCGTTAAAGGTTTTTCAACCGAGCTTCAAGATATCTCTGAGGCTGAGTATCGCCAGCTACAACTCGAGCGTGTTGTTTTAGTTGGAGTCTGGACTGAAGGTACATCTGTGATGGCTGAAAACTCACTGGCTGAACTAAAAGCTTTAGCAGAGACAGCTGGCTCTGAAGTACTAGAAGGGTTAATACAACGTCGCGATAAACCTGATCCTGCAACCTATATCGGCTCTGGAAAAGTTGAAGAGCTAAGACAAGTTGTTATTTCAACTGGCGCCGATACCGTTATTTGTGATGGCGAGCTTTCCCCATCGCAGCTTCGGCAGTTAGAAAAGAAAGTGAAAGTTAAGGTCGTAGATCGCACCGCTTTGATTTTAGATATCTTCGCTCAGCATGCAAGGAGCAAAGAGGGTAAGGCCCAAGTAGAGCTCGCTCAGATCGCGTATTTGCTTCCGCGCCTTCGCGGTTGGGGAGATTCTCTCTCTCGCCAAGTGGGTGGACGCGCAGCAGGTGGAGCTGGTATCGGTGGTCGTGGACCAGGTGAGACCAAGATTGAAACAGATCGCCGTCGAATTCGTGACAAGATGGCAAAGCTACGCGGTGAAATCGCGCAGATGAAGGTCTCGCGTGATACAAAGCGCCAAGAGCGCAAGCGTTTTAATATTCCATCGGTGGCTATTGCTGGTTATACAAATGCAGGCAAGTCCTCTCTTCTTAACCGCTTAACCGATGCCGGCGTTCTCGTTGAAAACGCGCTCTTTGCAACGTTAGATCCAACGGTACGAAAATCTCAGACGAGTGAGGGTCGCATATATACCTTGACCGACACGGTCGGCTTTGTCCGCCACCTTCCTCATCAACTAATCGATGCCTTTAAATCGACGCTAGAAGAAGTATCGGGCGCTGATCTCATCGTGCACGTTGTCGATGGTTCGCACTCAGATCCATTCGAACAAATCCGTGCAGTGCGGCAAGTGATTGCAGAAATCGGTGGTGATCAAATTCCAGAGATTATCGCGATTAATAAGGTAGATATTGCAGATCCACAAATGGTGATGGAGATTCTGCGCAGAGAGCCCAATAGTTTTGCATTCTCAGTGCGCACTGGATTTGGGATCGATGCATTAATCCACGCTATTGAAAGTTCGCTACCCCGCCCCAGTGTTGAGATTAGGGCGGTCATTCCATACAACCGAGGCGATTTGATTCATGCAATCCATGAGCATGGTGAGATCTTTTCTGAAGAGTATGTAGAGTCTGGCACTGCGATTCACGCTCGAGTTGACGGTGGATTGGCTCAGGCGATTGCAATCGCCCAGGTGAGTGGGGAATAACTCCGACACGCCGAGGGTTATAACAACGAGTACGCGGTGGATAGGTCATGATGCGCCCGCAGGCAAGAAACTAGGTAAAGAATCGAGGTGAGAGCAGTGGCCACAGATTACGACACACCTAGAAAAACAGATGAAGAGCTACACGAAGAGTCGTTAGAAGAGTTAAAGGCAAAGCGCGTCGATGCTCAATCCGGTCAGATCGATGTCGATGAGGCAGAGGCTGCAGAGACTCTCGAACTTCCTGGTGCAGATTTATCGGGCGAAGAGTTAGCTGTACGTGTTGTTCCAAAGCAAGAGGACGAGTTTACGTGTTCCCGTTGTTTCTTGGTTCACCACATCACTCAATTAGCTAAGGGCGAAGGCGTAAGGGCTGTTTGTAAAGAGTGCAACTAGTTCGGCTCTAACGCCTTTACCAGTTCATCACCGTTATTACTTGTAACTAACCAGTACGGCGTTGCATCCCGTGAATCATGTAGTGCAATACGGACACCCGTCGATGACCAGAAACGTATACCTAGATAGGCCGCTGGATCTGCATCTCGCGTACGCAAAGCGCGAAGCTCAACGCTTGTCAGTGGATTTGCTGCACCTAAGAACTCTAAAGCGATATGAGCTCTTCCCACACGCAGTTCATGCTCATCTACTTCAATGACCATCGCAGTTCGAATAGCGATGAGAATTAATAGTGCGCTCGTTGCGATAAATGATACTAGCGCGGCCGTATTACCAAGGGCGGCCCAGATAGATAGAACTAGGGAGAGTAGGAAGAAGTAGATCAGAGCCAGCAACCACAGTGGCATACGGATCACTTCTCGATATCGCATAGGAGTTACGGTATCGGATACTCTTGGATTATGAGTCGCATCGCTAGCACCACACCTCCAGGGGGAGCAGCGATTCCAGAGCGCCATCTGAAAGCACCTCCCATTGGATCCAAGATTCCATCGCACTTCGGTCACTGCTTTGGTTGCGGAGATCTGCACCCAACGGGTCTGCATCTTGTTGCATATGCCGGTGCCGGTGCCAATATCACTGCGCAATTTACCGTCACCGAAAATCACCAAGGTGCTCCTGGGCTTGCTCATGGCGGTTTGCTCTCGCTGGCATTGGATGAGGCACTTGGAAAGTTAATGTGGCTGCTACGCGCCCCAGCAGTTACTGCACGGTTAGAGACCGATTTTCTCAAACCAGTGCCGATGGGATCCACGCTTCATATCACTGCACAGATAACAGGGCAGGTAAATCGCAAGGTCTACACAAGTGCCGAAGGTCGACTGAACTCATCTGATGGCCCCGTAGTTGTTCGCGCCGCTGCGCTCTATGTCATTGTGCCGATGGATCATTTCTTAAAGAACGCCTCGAAAGAGTATCTGGCACAGTTAGCTAAGACCCCAGAGATATTGGCCTTTGCCGATCCTAACTTTGAGATTAATCCTTAACGCATGGCACAGGTACAGGTTCTTATAACTCGCCTCGATAGTTCGGTACCTCTACCGAGCTATGCAAAGGACGGCGACGCTGGCGCTGATTTAACGACAACTATTGATTTCACGCTGGCTCCGGGGGAGCGCCAACTTGTTCCAACTGGAATCGCAATCGCACTGCCCGATGGCTATGTTGCACTCGTGCACCCACGGTCGGGCCTAGCTATTAAACATGGCATCACATTGGTAAATGCCCCAGGCACCGTTGATGCAGGTTATCGTGGAGAGATCTCCTGCATTCTTATCAATCATGATCGCACCGAATCCATCTCCTTTAAAAAAGGTGATCGCATCGCACAGTTAGTTATTCAAAGGGTGGAGCGCGCTAACTTTGTTGAGCTCTCCGAACTTCCCGGTTCGGGACGTGGTGCGGGTGGATTCGGATCAACGGGGAGCGCATGAGTCAACATAATCACGACCGTGACAAGGTAATGGGTGCCCTTGGTGGCAAAAAAGGACTCATTGATTCGGGCCTACCGGCCGTTGTCTTTCTCATTATCTTTAATGTTAAGCATGATTTGAAGACGGCATTAACCGGTGCAATTATCCTCTCTATTTTTCTTGCGATAGTGCGTCTTGCTAAGAAGGGCAGCATTCAGTATGCAGTCTCGGGCTTATTGGGAGTATTAATCTGTGCCTACTTTGCAAACAAGAGCGGTAACGCCTCTGACTTTTATATTCCAAAGTTGCTTACAAACCTGGCCTATGGCACTGCATATTTAATTAGCAACCTTGTCGGATGGCCGCTCTTAGGTGTGGTGCTTGGTCCACTGCTGGGTGAGAATTTCTTGTGGCGCCAAGATCCCGCCCGTAAGAAGGTCTATACCCGTGCAAGTTGGATCTGGGTAGCGATGTTTTTTCTACGTATCGCCGTGCAGTATCCGATTTATAGAAGTGGAAACGTTAATTTATTGGGCAGCGTCAACTTAGTGATGGGCTATCCATTGTTCTTTGCTACTGCCTATTTATCGTGGCTAATTATTAAAACAGCACCACCTGTACATAAGCCAACTGTTTAAGAAATAAAGCAGGCTTTAATCTTTTCCTCTGCCGCAGATGAGGCTACAAATAGAAGTTCGTCGCCAGCTGCAAATACATCGTGCGCCTTCGCGGTAATAATGCGACCATCGCGAGCGATGGCGGCCAATGTCGCATCCTCTGGAAGTTCGATCTCTTCGACGGTTTTGCCGATACATGCCGAGCCATCGGGGAGAGTGAGCTCAACTAAGTTGGCCTGGCCCTTCTTAAATGAGAATAAACGCACGACATCGCCAACACTGACCGCTTCTTCAACTAAGGCAGAGATAATGCGTGGAGTAGATACTGCAACATCGACGCCCCATGAAGAGTCGAAGAGCCACTCATTCTTTGGATGATTAATACGGGCGACTACGCGCGGGACACCGTATTCGGTCTTGCCCAATAATGAGGTAACAAGATTTGCTTTGTCATCGCCGGTTGCCGCCACTAATACCTGGCAGTTATTGAGGTGAGCTTTGTCCAAAGATGTAATCTCACAGGCATCGGCCATTAACCACTCTGCATCTGGAACACTCTCAAGTTTGATCGCTTTAGGGTCCCTATCAATGAGCAGAACCTGGTGTCCATTATCTAGGAGTTCGCGCGCGATAGCACGACCTACCTTTCCAGCTCCAGCGATTGCAATTCTCATGAGCGCTCACCTTCTGGTGACTGTGCAAGGATGGCTTCAACACGGGCCGTGTCCTTTTCGGCGACCATCACATGGACTAAATCACCCTGTTGTAGA
>SHVG01000056.1 GCA_009691145.1 Candidatus Planktophila sp.
GTGTTGGTGTTGGTGTTGGTGTTGGTGTTGGTGTTGGCTTCGCAACTGCCACACCCTTGTTCCAAACCAGCTTCTTGCCAGATTTAAGGCAGGTATAGGTCTTTTTCAAGTAGACAACTTTTTGATTCAGTATTTTGCAAGAGCTGCCAGGTGTGACCTTTTGTGCAGAAACAGCTGTAATGGGGATTAGGGTAAGAGCCAAGGCAAAGAAAAGTGCTTTTGAGAGTTTCAGCTTTACCCGCACACCTTAAGGGTAGTTATAGGTAGGCAAGAAATCCATGAATTTCACGAAATCGCCTAACAATCCCCTAACACCCTCCTAACATCTCTAGGCATTCGGAGGAACATCAAGGGACAATTCACACTTAAACTACAAACACTAGACACATAGGGACACGCGTAGAACCGTAATTAGACACACTCATAATTCCGTCGTCGTCGGTTCGAGCCCGACCCGCCCCACCAAAATCTCCATATAGCTTTTATGGGATAGTTGCCCATGGCTGAAAAACTGCGAGTGAGTAAAAAGTGGAGTGCAAGAGATGCAAAGCGTTGCATCGTTATTCCAACGGATTTAGATCACAAATACTCACGCGGAGTCCTTGGGGTTATCACCGGCTCTGCGCAGTATCCAGGAGCGGCAGTTTTAACAACATCTGCAGCTGCAGCTACAGGTGTAGGTATGGTCCGCTTTCATAGCTCGTCGGGATTAGCACATTTAGTTCTGCATACAACGCCATCGGCAGTTGTACAGCCAGGCAAGGTTGCGGCCTGGCTCATAGGCTCTGGAGTTCCAGCAAAAAAATACTCAGATATCTCAACATGGCTACGTCATCGCTGGTTTAAGTTAGCAACTCTGCAGTCAGTGCCAACGGTTCTAGATGCAGGGGCGCTATATCTAGCAGGCTCCCTTGAACAGCCAACACTTATTACCCCTCACAGCGGCGAGCTATCGGCCCTATTAACTGCCAGAGGTGTTCGCGTATCGGTAGAAGCCATTGAGGGCGATCCTAAGAAATGGGTACAGATAGCAGCTACAACTTTAGGTGTGACCGTCTTGTTAAAGGGTGCACGTACCTTTGTTGCTAACGACGAGGTTTTGATTGAGCTACCTCTTGCAACACCATGGCTTGCAACTGCTGGCACCGGCGATGTACTTGCAGGAATCATTGGTGCTTTGGTTGCAACAAATATGGTTGAAATATTAAATGATCTACATCGCTTAGCAGAGGTTGCGGCAACTGGTGCATACATACATGCACAGGCTGCAAAAATTGCATCTAGGGGTGGCCCTATTTCTGCTGAGATGCTTGTCACAACAATACCTAGTGCTATCTCTCAATTAATTAGATAACTTACTTACCATCATGTAATTATTTTTTTTGTTGCTACCCTGTTTCAATGAATGAGAGAGTATTAGTAGTCATAGATGATGGATTCGAACTTTCAACGCTAGTACCAGCGCTTCGATTGCATGAGATGGATATCATCGGTGAGGCACGAAGTGAAAGTGTGGCAATGAATCTGCTGCACAGATTGCAGCCAGATGTTGTTCTGCTAGATATGCACATCGCTGGAGTCTCAGCGATAAAGATTGCGGTAAATCTACGTAAATCGAAGCCTAAAGTCGGCATAGTCATCTTGGAGAGTTGCTCTGATATCAGACTCCTAGGCGACAAACACACCGAGATTCCCATGGGTACGAAAATGATTCTTAAAAAATCTGCAACCGATCTATTGATTTTGTGCGCTGCAATTGCAGACTCTAAGGTTTCAGCTGCAGAGAACCATGACGTCTCGTGGATCAACGGCAGTGTCTCTATAAAAGAAAACTCTATGCAAGGACTTCTGGCCCATCTAACTGATGCACAAGTACAGACTCTGCGCTTAGTTGCCGATGGCCTAACAAATGCTCAGATTGGTCGAGTTCGGTATACCAGTGAGAAAGCCGTTGAGCAGATAATCTCTCGTGTGGCACAAGAGTTTAATATTCAGCCAGATCGCAATCGCAATATGCGTGTGCAGTTAGTCAATGAGTATTACAAGTGGTTAGGCGCGCCCCACCACTAAAGCCCAGCACACACAGCAATCATGGGTAAAGTTGCCTGCTATGGAGCTGCACGAGATACGAGATCGTTGGAACGCTATTCTCGATGCTCTTCTTAAACAGGATCGTGTCGCATGGCTAGCTTTCTTTGATGCCCGCTTAGCCGATTTTGATGGAACAACGTTGACGCTGGATTTCTCCGATAGTGGAAAGCTTGGGGCAGCACATGAGTACTCAGCTGCGCGCATAAAACAGCGGCAATTACTGGTTGCAACGATCAAAGAGCTGCTACAGATCGATGTTGAGATTATCGAACAATGAGAGCTCGCACCGTCATCGCAGTATTTATTTTCTCACTTATAAGCATCGGCCTTCCTAGTGCTATCGCCGCTACTTCGACCCTATCGATGTCGGTGCGCCAGACACCATCGACTACTGAGGCCCTACTCACTTTCTATGGCACGATAAAACCGGCTAAATCGGGCATTGCAGTAACTATCCAAATTAATAACACCGGCACATGGAAGGCAACGAGATTTAAAACAAAGACTGCCAAGGCCGGTACCTGGAAGATCACTGCGCTGGCGACGGCGATAGATTCAAAGGTCTCTTATCGCGCAGCTGCAGTCGCCGGAGGTAAGAAGATTTACTCACGGACGCGATCTATAACTATTGCGCAGATACCAGAGGTATCCGAGGCCGATTCAGCCCTTGTCATCTCTGCCTCTGGCCCAGGGGGGCGTATTCATGGCGCCGATATAAGTCGCTGGCAACATCCCAATGACAAGGCGATTGACTTTGTAAAAATGTACGATGCCGGAATTCGATTTGTCATGATAAAAGCATCTGATACACGCGATGACGCCGATGCCTTATCACTGAAATATCTAGTGATGGATCACGGCGCGGCGCAGGCCGCCGGAATTTATACCGGCTTTTATCACTACACGATTCTGCCCGATGTCACAGATGATGATGCAGTCATCAGGGATGCAACTGCGCAGGCGCAAAAAGCCATCTGGCGGCTGGCATCTATCGGTGGATACACCGAACGCGATCTGCCATACGCCTTAGACCTTGAAAACAAATGTGTTCGGCTCTCATCCTCAGGTGTCTGCCAGAAATATGCGACACGTAGTCAGGTAACACTCTGGGCTACAACGTTTCTACGGATTTTAAAAGAGAAGACTGGAAAGGTTCCACTCTTGTATTCCTTCTCTAATTTTCTAGAGGGCTCCATGAATCGAAACGCTGAGCTGGCTCAATATCCGTTGTGGTTGGCGCAGTATGCAATCGACCCATCGGATCCGCTCAATCAACCAGGATTAAAGGCCAGCGGTTGCTATGTGCACTCCTGGACCGGGGCTAACTGTGATTCGCAGTGGACGATGTGGCAGTACACATCATGTGGAATCGCACCTAAATATGGCGTGCCGGGATCTCGCTTAGATCTGAATGTTTTTAGAGGCACTACTCAGGCCTTCGTAGATTTAGTGCAGGGTAGTTG
This sequence comes from Candidatus Planktophila sp., assembly GCA_009691145.1. Lineage (GTDB taxonomy): Bacteria > Actinomycetota > Actinomycetes > Nanopelagicales > Nanopelagicaceae > Planktophila. Next base: position 3,555 of record SHVG01000056.1, read on the forward strand.
GGCACCTACCCTCGTAGATCTCATGCCGAGTAACGAAGCTACACTTTTAACGGTACTCAAACAATCGGCAACAACTAGTAATAAATTACTCACCTTCAACGTCACCGTTGTTCGACCGGATCTATCCCCCGTAGTCACTGGCAGCGTGATATTAGTATTTGATGCACTCAGTGCCCCGAGTGTGAAGCCAACACAGACTGTCTTGCGCGCAACCAGTGGCGCATGGACTCTTGCAGTTCAGGGCACGCCAGCTGGAGCTTATACGGGAAAGATTCTCTTTAGCGATGTATCTAAAACCCACGCAGATAGTTGGCAACCAGTGGTCTTTACCGTTGAACAGGCCCCAACACCAACGACCTCACCTGCACCAACGACTAAGCCAACACCTAAGCCCTCAGTCAATGGCTGCGCGAAGCAGATTAAGAATTAACTTTTTCGCTCTCATTCAAAAGCTCATTGACGGACGCTAGTTCGCGATCTACAAGTGATTCATAAGCGGCCACGGAGGCTTTGTATTCTTTAGCCGACCATCCCAAGACTGGGGCAATTATCTGCGCAATTGAATCAGCTAAATCGACGCCGTGGTTAGGAGCTTCGAATGCGATGCGGGTACGACGTGAAATGACATCATCTACTGTGCGCGCACCCTCATGGCTTGCCGCGTAATAAATCTCGGCCGTGATATATGGCAAATCAGCGGTGAGTTTCTTTGCCAGCGCAGGAGTCTCTTTAATTAAAACCAAAATCTCACTAATCATTGAGCCGTAGCGATTGAGTAGATGTGTAGTCGTGTCAGTATCTAATCCACTTTCAGATGAGATCGCCTCTATCTGTTGCATCAAAGCAAAGTAGCCATCTGCGCCAATAAGCGGAAGCTTTTCGGTGACTGATTCTGGAGTAATTTTACGGAGTTCATTAACTGCAAGGTCGATGACATCCTTGCCCATAATTCGATAGGTCGTGTACTTGCCGCCAGCGATACTGACAAAGCCTGGAGCTGGGCGATCAACGGTGTGCTCGCGTGAGAGCTTGGTTGTCACTGAGCTCTTGTTATTGGCAACCAGCGGACGCAGACCGGCATAAACACCGATGATCTCTTCAATCTTTAACTGCGGAGTTAGCACGCGGTTTGCTTGATCAAGGATGTACTGCACGTCTTCGCGGCTGGCAAATGGTTGGGCGCGATCGCCCGTATATGGGGTATCCGTTGTTCCAACAATCCATTTATCGGCCCATGGAATAATAAAGAGAACCGACACTGGTGTTTTAAGAATTATTCCGGCATCGGATTTAATCGCCGATCCTGGCAGAACAATGTGAACGCCTTTGGACATTGTCACGTTGTATCCAGCCTTAAGATCAAACTTTGTATGCAGCTCATCGCTCCAGATCCCAGCACACATGACGGTGACCGTTGCCTTAATCGCAATTGTCTGTCCGCTCGCTAAATCCTTGGCCTTAACGCCAACCACGCGCTTGCCGTTGCGAATTAGGGATTCGGCACTGACGCGAGTGGCGATGATTGCGCCATGGCGCGCGGCAGTGCGTGCAACTGAAAGTGTATGGCGAGCATCATCGACTTGAGCATCGAAGTATTTGATCGCACCCATGATGATGTCGGGGCGCAGTGACGGAGCAATCTCGTTAATCTGCTTTTGACTCAGATGCTTATGCCATGGCAGTGTGCGCTGAAAGCCACGCAAGGCATCGTATAAAGCAAGACCTGCGCCGACATATGTGCGCTCTTTAAATTTTTCAGTCAGGGGGAAAAGAAAACCAACGGGCTTAACTAAATGTGGACAGAGAGTCGATACTAAAAGCTCTCTCTCATGCAGAGCTTCTCGAACTAATCTAAAGTCATACTGCTCGAGATAGCGCAAACCACCGTGAATTAACTTGCTGGATCGACTCGATGTTCCTGCGGCGATATCTTGAGATTCGATTAACGCTACTTTTAATCCACGAGATGCCGCATCAAGGGCCGCTCCGACGCCATTGACTCCCCCACCAATAACGAGAACATCAAAACTCTCGCTACCGAGTGCAGCGATGGCGCTCTCTTGCTGGTCGGGATTTAACTGGGTTAAAAACATATACGTTGCATCTCCATTATGGCCTTTGTAGAGTTAAGCCTAACCCAATAGAGATGAGTTTGCCTCACGTGAGATACATCGGCAGTTTGGATCAGGGCACGAGCAGCACTCGTTTTATGATCTTTAACC
>SHVG01000057.1 GCA_009691145.1 Candidatus Planktophila sp.
CGCAGGCATTTAAAGCCAAGGGCTTCACACTGGCCTTAGTCGGTGGCCCTGTGCGCGATGCGATTTTAGGACGCCTTGGAAATGATTTAGATTTCACAACAGATGCGCATCCCGATGAGACAAAAAAGATTTTGCAGGGATGGGCAGAGAATATTTGGGAACCTGGAATTGCATTTGGAACCGTTGCAGGAAAGCGTGGCGATACAACTGTAGAGGTAACCACATATCGCAGCGAGTATTACGATCCAGATTCGCGCAAGCCAGAGGTTGAGTACGGCAAAGATATTTTCGGAGATTTATCGCGCCGTGATTTTACGATTAATGCGATGGCTCTGGAACTCACCGGTGCCGCGCCAGAGTTCATTGACCCATTTAATGGTCTGCAGGATTTATCAAAGAGGTTTTTGCGCACACCGGGGCGGCCAGGTGATTCATTTAATGATGATCCATTGCGCATGATGCGCGCGGCGCGTTTTGCCAGTCAGTTAGATTTTGAGATCGATCCCGATGTTCTAACGTCCATAAAGGATTTAGCACATCGCATTACAATAGTTTCAGCAGAGCGAGTACGCGATGAGTTTATAAAGATTTTATTGTCACCCAATCCCCGCACCGGCATAACAATTTTGGTTGATACCGGCTTAGCTGAGATTGTGATTCCCGAGATCCCAAAGCTTCGGTTAGAGGTCGATGAGCACCACCACCATAAAGATGTGTACGAGCACTCAATAATGGTTCTAGAGCAAGCGATGGTGCAAGAGGATCGACTTGGTGGTCCTAACCTTGTTATCCGTCTTGCCGCTTTGTTACACGATATCGGCAAACCCAAAACGCGCAGCTTTATAGATGGCGGCGGAGTCTCCTTTCATCACCACGAAGTCGTTGGCGCGCGCCTGGCAAAAAAACGCCTGCAGGAGCTGCGCTTTGATAGTCATAGCGTTGAAGCGGTAGAGAGATTAACCGCGCTGCACTTACGTTTTCATGGCTACGGAGATGGAGAGTGGAGCGATTCAGCTGTGCGCAGATATGTGCGAGATGCAGGGGATTTACTCACGCATCTACATGTTCTTACCCGCGCCGACTGCACAACGCGAAATAAAGCAAAGGCCACACGTCTATCGGGGTTCTATGACTCACTCGAGGCTCGCATCGATATCTTGATGGAGCAGGAAGAGTTATCAAAGATTCGCCCAGATTTAGATGGGGCCCAAGTCATGGAGTTATTAAACTTAAAACCATCTCGCGAAGTTGGCGCGGCCATGGACTTCTTAATGGAGCTGCGTTTAGACCAAGGTCAAATTGGCGCGGAAAAAGCGACGGTCGAACTACTTAACTGGTGGAAAAACAGAGGAGCGAAGTAAACGCACTGCAACGAGAAGGTAAGCAGCGCTCACACATAATGGGACAACGGCCGATGCCCCTGATGGCGGAAGTAACAACGCTGCGATTATTCCGCCGGAGATAATTGCTCCGTTGACTACGACATCATAGACGGCAAAGACGCGACCACGGAAGTAATCATCAATCTTGGACTGTACTAAGGCATCATTTGTAACTTTAAGATTTTGCCCGAAAAAAGATGTTAAAAACGCAGTGAGAATTAAAGTTACCTGCATCTGGGCAGCGGCCAATATCAACGGGCAGAGTGCGCTTGCAAACAAAGCCATACGCATCCAACGATGTCGGCCAACCTTGCTCACACCATATGGGGCTAGGAAAGCACCTAGAAAAACACCGATACCTGCAAAAGAAAGGGCAAAGCCAAAGCCCTTCAAACCATTTTCAGGCAAGGCTGGATCGTTAAAAGTATTTCGCTCAAGTAAAAGTGCGGTCAATGTGAGCGCGGTTAAACCCCCGCGGTGCACGGCTGTGGCAAGAATTCCGCGCGCTGCATCTGCATGAACGGCGAGAAAAGTAAAACCTTCGCGCATATCGGTAAAGCCTTGAGAAAAACTCGCCGTCGCTTTTTCATGTTGCATTGGGCCGATCTCAAACCTCTTCAATCTGCCGGTTAATAAAGCCGTGATTAAATATCCGGCGCTAGCTATAAGAATAAGCAGGGCATCGGCGTGATTGGCTAAGGTCAATGAGCCCACAATTGCGCGCACCCCAACACCGATTCCTCCACCCACGACAACAAGGACGGAGCCACCGGTGACGGCCATGGCATTTGCCGTAATGAGTGATTTCGCGTCTATGAGAAGAGGTAGACCTGCAGAAAGGGCGGCGAGAATTAAACGGTTGATTCCAAATGCAATAAGAACAACGATTGTTAAGGCTAGGCCAGTGGTGCCAGTAAAAATGAGAAAAGCGACAAGTAAAAGATTCACACTACGCAGTAGATTGGAGAAGAGCAGGGCCCGCTGCCTAGAGATTCGATCCAGAACAGTGCCAACAAATGGTCCAACGATTGAATACGGCAGCAAGACAACGGCAAAACCAAGTGCGGCGCTCAACGCATTGACTTGGCGCTCTGGGGAGAAGAGAACAAAGGATGCAAGGGCGCTCTGGAAGATTCCATCGGTGGCCTGCCCAGCCCAACGAATCGCCAACAAACGCGAAAACCTGGGGTGCGTGAGCAGATTAATAAAACCCATAAGAAAGAGCGTAGTCGCAGAATCTGCTTTATTGTTATCAACTATGAAGTCGCAACGTTCGTACATCGATTATTCACTCGATAAGCGTGCAACCCTTTTAGCGCTCTTTCGTGGGACCACAGATGCCTGCGATGCCGACCCCTATCTACTGCGCGCGGCAAAGTGGCACGGTGAAAAGGTTGCCCGTGGCTGCCCAGTGTGTAAGAAAAATGGATTAGTCGAACTCCGCTACACCTTTGGCGAACAGTTGGGCCAGTACTCAGGGCGTATTAAGTCGCCCCAAGAGCTACAAGATATGGAGAGCGAGTTCGGTGAGTTCCGTGTCTACATCGTTGAGATCTGTAGAGATTGTTTATGGAACCACCTATGCGCCTCATTTATCTTAGGAGATGGACAAGAGCGCAAGGCGCCCCGCAAAGTACGCACCCTAGAGGAGGAAGATTACGCAGCAAGGTAGCCTTAACTAATGCTTCGCAGATTTCTCATTAGAGCCACAGTCTTTATAGCCGGCTTTGGTTTTATCGCCGGCGCTGTCCTGGTTGCACTGGCCTATTTCACCGTCGACATCCCAGATCCCAATGCCTACGTCAATAGCCAATCAACGATTATTCAATACTCCAATGGTGCAGAGATCGGTCGAGTCGGGACACAGAACCGCCAGATAATTCCACTGGCAAAGATTCCACTTAATCTTCGCTACGCGGTGCTCGCCGCCGAAGATCGCGGGTTTTATTCAAACCGCGCTTTTAGTGTTACTGGAATCGCGCGCGCGGTATTTAACAATCTTAAAGGCGGATCACTCCAGGGTGGTTCGACCATCACACAGCAGTATGCCAAGACCGCTTTTTTAACACCTAGCCGCACAATTCAGCGCAAAATTAAAGAGTTAGTTATCTCGATTAAGTTAGAGAATCAACTATCTAAAGATCAGATTTTCGAAAGTTATCTCAATACTATTTACTTTGGTCGTGGCTCATACGGTGTTATGACGGCTTCGCAGCAGTATTTCAATCGCAATGTTGATCAACTAACAAATGCCCAAGCCGCCGTAATCGCATCTATCTTGCGCTCGCCAGGTTTGTATGACCCAGCATTTAAAAAAGGTAACGAGGCTCGTTTAATCGCCCGTTTTGAATATGTTAAAAGTGGGATGATCGATGCCGGTTGGCTTGACGAACAAACCGCAGCGAAGATGAAGTTTCCAGCCGTTGCTCCGCGTTCTACGTCGGGACAGTTAAGTGGTCCTAAAGGACATATTATTGAAGCGGTACAGAAAGAGTTAGCCAAACTTGGATTTAGCCAAGATCAGTTATTAATTGGCGGGCTTGTTATTAAAACAACGCTCGATCAACAGGCACAACAAGCGGCAGTTGATGCCATAAATAAGTTCTATCCATCTAAGGCGCCAGATAATCTACATATTGGTTTAGTTGCCATCCGCCCTGGCACTGGCGAAATCGTTGCCTTATATGGTGGCCGTGATTATTTAGCACGCCAGTTAAGCGATGCGACACAGTCAATCGCCTTAGCGGGTTCAACCTTTAAACCCTTTGCGATTATCGCAGCGTTAGAACAAGGAATCCCACTGACATCGATGTGGAACGGAGATTCGCCACAGGTATTTGATGATGTAGGCAAGCCATATGAGGTTTCGAACTATGGCGACGAGGGTTGGGGTCAGGTTGATTTGTTGTATGCAATAAAACACTCAATCAATACCGTCTTTGTTCCGCTTGGAATTAAAGTTGGACCAACGGCCGTTGTAGATGTTGCACGCCGTGCCGGTATTCCAGACTCCGTTGCGATGATGCCAACCCCATCGGTTGTTCTTGGAGTTGCTAGTCCGCATGTGATTGATGTGGCTAATGCCTATGCAACATTTGCCGCTCAAGGTATTAAATCCAAACCATTTTTAGTCACACAAGTACTGGGCTCCAATAAAGGAGTTTTGTATCAAGCTAGGCCTGAAACGCAGGAAGTATTTTCCAAAGAGGTTATGGCGGATTTAACCTATGCCCTTAAAGCTGTGGTAACGGGGGGAACAGGAGCGGCAGCCCTTGGCCTTGGCCGGCCAGCTGCAGGTAAAACTGGAACATCGCAGTCAAATGCATCGGCCTGGTTTAGTGCATACACGCCGCAGTTAGCGGCATCCGTTGCACTCTTTCGCGATAGCGCCTCTGAATCCCTTAACGGCATCGGTGGCCTTACATCGGTCACTGGTGGAACATTTCCTGCCAGAATCTGGACAGCCTTTATGAAGGGCGCGTTAAAGGGAGAAGAGATAATGGAGTTTCCTGCGCCATCAAATATCGGTGGACTTGATCCAGTTGTGATTACATCGGGCGGCGTTCAGACCCGTACACCATAATGGCGCTGCGCTTTAAGGCCGTATTAGCCCTGGCCTTACTTGCATCGCTAATCTCTTTTGCAAAGTTTTCACACTGCCAGGGCACAACATGGGCCACCCCAGATCAATATATCCACGCCTGTTATAGCGATCTGCCCTCACTTTTTAGTGAGCGCGGCTTGGATAAAAACCAGTGGCCATATACAAGTGATACAAATGCCGTCGAGTATCCAGTTCTAACAGGGATGGTGATGTTTGCAACTGCGGCGCTCGTTAACTCCCCCATTGCTTACTTCAATATCAACGCAATTTTTTTGGCGCTTCTATTTATTGGATTAGCTCTATTGATACGAAAGATGAGGCCCGAACTTAGCTATCTATTACCCGTAGCACCGGCAATGATCGCATCGCTATACATCAACTGGGATCTATGGGCAATCATCACCATGATGCTCGCAATTTATTGGTTTGATCGCAAAGCATATGCCTATAGCGCGCTCGCTATCGGTATTTCAATCTCCACCAAGTTCCTGCCGATATTTCTTCTACTACCTATCGCTTTTATTTTATGGCGCCAGAACCAGATGAGAGCGTTAGTAAAATATTTCGTGACAGCTATTGGAATATGGCTTGCGGTTAATCTGCCATTTATGGTGACGACACCAACAGGTTGGTGGCGTTTCTACAAACTCAACTTAGAGCGCGGGGCTGATTGGGGTTCAATCTGGTTAGC
>SHVG01000001.1 GCA_009691145.1 Candidatus Planktophila sp.
TTTTCTGTGCGCTCCATCGATAACTTATCGGGGTGATAGCTAAGAGCCGGCCCTGTTGTATTAATAATTGAATAGTCATCACCGCGGCGCATGCGCAGTGTGACTGAGCCAGTAACTGCCGATGCGACCCAGCGCTGTAAGGATTCACGAAGCATGAGGGCTTGTGGATCTAACCAGCGTCCCTCATATAACAAACGACCAAGGCGACGTCCCTCTGCATGGTAGTTAGCGATAGTGTCTTCATTGTGAATTGCAGTTATTAAGCGCTCATAGGCAATGAACAAAAGCGCCATTCCTGGAGCCTCGTAAACGCCACGGCTTTTGGCTTCAATGATTCGGTTTTCAATCTGATCGGCCATTCCAAGACCATGGCGACCACCGATTGCATTGGCCTCATTCATCATCGCAACTACATCGGTGAAATCTTTACCATTGATTGCAACGGGGCGACCTTGAACAAAGTTGATGGTGACATCTTCGCTAGCAATTGCTACCGATGGATCCCAGAAACGAACTCCCATAATCGGCTGGACTAGCTCGACCGATGTATCGAGGTTTTCAAGGCTCTTTGCCTCATGTGTTGCACCCAGGATATTGGCATCGGTTGAATATGCCTTCTCGGTGCTGTCGCGATAGGGCAGACCATGAGCAACTAACCACTCTGACATCTCTTTACGGCCGCCCAGTTCGTTGACGAAATCGGCATCGAGCCATGGCTTATAGATTCTTAAATTTGGATTAGCTAATAGGCCATAGCGATAAAAACGCTCGATGTCATTGCCCTTATATGTCGAACCATCACCCCAGATCTCAACTGAGTCTGCATGCATTGCACGAACCAACATCGTTCCCGTGACTGCGCGGCCCAAAGGCGTTGTATTGAAATACTGTTTTAATCCACTGCGAATATGAAAAGCTCCGCAGGCAACTGCCGCAAGACCTTCCTCAACTAGTGCGCTTTTGCACTCAACCAGGCGCGCAATTTCGGCGCCATACTCTTTTGCGCGGCCCGGAACTGAAGCGATATCTGGCTCGTCATATTGACCAAGATCTGCCGTGTAGGTGCAAGGGATGGCCCCTTTTGCGCGCATCCAGGCAACGGCTACCGATGTATCGAGGCCACCTGAAAAGGCGATACCGATTTTTTCTCCAACGGGCAGTGTTGCAAGGACTTTAGACATGCGTGAAGTCTAACCGATGAAGAGTGCGGGAAGTTTGCTTTCAAGGGCGGGCGTAATCCCCCACTGCGTGCATATCTGTCGATATCGCTGCTTATCAATGGCCTCAGGGCTTGCATCACTCTTTACTGCGCGGATCATTAGATTGCGGGGCGTATGTTCTCCCCCAATAAACTCAATAACTTCAACTCGATATCCAGCGATGCGCAGGATTTGAACCCGTAACGAATCGGTTAATAAATCACCTAAACGCTCTTTCATGAGTCCGAACTTAGTAAGTGCGCCCCACGGCTCAGGGCTTGTATCCATCTGCGATTGAATATCGTGGTGACAGCATGGTGCAATCAGTAGAAGCTTTGCACCGCTAGTGACCGCCCAAGCGATCGCATCATCGGTAGCTGTATCACAGGCATGTAAAGCAATTGCGACATCGGCATGTTGAGCAGTTGTTGTTGCGATCTCTTCGGCTCGAAAATTTATTGTCGATGTAATCCCGAGGTTTTGTGCAATCACATTATTGCGATCCCTTGATGCCGTGCGCACATCGATTCCAGTTACATTCACTGGGATACCGATGCTGCGTAGATATTGATGTGCAGCAAAGGTTAAGTAAGCATGTCCGCAGCCAAGATCGACTATCGATAGTGGATGGGCATCGGTTGGTTTATGAATCTGACCCGCTTCGATTGCTGCGTTTAACGTCGGTGCCAGGAGACGCAAAAACTCTTCGACCTGCATGTACTTGTCCTGCTTTGATGCCTTGATTGCACCTTTGTGATCGGCGATACCGACTTCTAGCAAAAAAGGATCGGCTGGGTCCAAGAGCCGCGTCTTCTTCTTATCATGGCTCAGACTTTGCTCCAGTGATTTCTTTTCAAAATACACGTGAGCATCACCGTTTTTACTCACTCGGATCGACATCGAGCCTTGAGTGTGTTCGACCAAGATATTGGCATAGCCACTTGAGAGTAAATCGATAATCTCATCGCGATTAGGAACAAGGTTTTTAACCGTTGTCGCACGACCATCGTTGTGGCTGAGCTGCAGATGAACGGCGCCTCTAATTTCAACTGGGCGTATATCGATTCTTTCAAACTCGGTCTGCATATTGCGCCGGCGCCCAGATAAAACAACGCGCACGAGTGTGCTTGTGTCCAGAATCTGGGTGCATGCATCGTTTAATGCAACTTCTAATGTGAGTGCCATAGTCTATTTAGGCGAAATTACCGCGGTTCCCTTTTCATGTGGATAGATGGTCAGGACATGGTTGGGAAGGGCTTTAGCAAAGGCCTCGGCGAGTTCGCGCTCTCCCTGCCGATTCACATCATCGATAAGAATAATTGCGCGCGGTGAGAGGCGATTAATGAACTCGGGACGTGCAGGCTTGCGCGCATCTGGGTTCTTAGATCCTGGCGGGCCATCAATGATCAGCAGATCAATCTTTTTTAAATCACTTAACTTTGTGGTGTCATACCAATCAACGCCTGAAACATGCGGCTTCAACGCTGCGATACGCACTTTAACCCCACGGACTCCATGAGCCTTCAACATCGCACGGGTCTTACCTGCAAACTCTTCGGAGTTATCGATGCTAATAACCTTCTTGGCACCGGCCTTTGCAACAATGAGCGTAGATACTCCCGAACCAAGCTCCACAACTAACTTTGGTTTATGTGTACGCACTAAATCGACGAGTGTTAAGAGAAGATCGGGAGATGCCGCCCAACTACGTGTTGGTGGAATCGGTGCGGTGAATTTAAGCAAGGCTATAAGTTGCTGTAAAGCCTCAGCTTGGCAATATGACTGCCAGTTCTGCGCCTTTAACTCCTTAAAGGCCGCGATGTTCTGTGAACTCAATTTACTGAGCCTCTGGTGCAGTGCACGTAATAAGCGCACGCAATAAACAACTCCTAGAAGTATTACTGCAAGGAGAATGAACTGGAGCAGTATGAGCACCGCTTTAGTCTAAGTGCGCCGAAGTTGAACTTCAATCGCCAAACCACCGAGATCGCTCTTTCTCAATGTGAGTACACCCTTATGTCGCTCCACAACGGCGCTCATAATGCTCAGGCCAAGTCCGCTGCCTCCGGTTTCGCGCGAGCGTGATCGATCAAAGCGCTTTAAGCCTTGAATTTTCTCACCATAAGAATCAGCTGGTAGACCTGCTCCACCATCTTCGATTACTAATTTAATATCTCTGCCGCCTTGAAGCGTTATTCGTAGCGGAGCATCGTGCGGTGCATGAACACGGATATTTGTGAGGGCGTTAGATATGAACCTTTGTAGATACTTCTCTGATCCATCCAAAGTTACATCCTTGTCGATAAATAACTCAATACGATGGCCCGGGGCAAGTACCACAAAATCATCAACGCTCTCACTCAGCATTTGCGAGAGATTGAGCGTTGAAAACTCTCCACCCCTCTCCTCGCCCAGCTCGGCCAGAATCAAGAGATCGGCAATCAAAGACTCCATACGTTTGATCTCGCTATTGAGGCGATTAAAGGCCAGCACCTGACGGTCGGCCTCTAACTTATTGCCCTCTAAGAGCTGGGCATATCCCTTCACGACCGTTAGTGGGGTCCGCAGTTCATGTGCGGCATCACCTAAGAACTCCTGCATCTTTTCACGCTGTGTGCGCTCGAGGGCAAGGGCACTTGATCGGCTAATGAGTGTTGATGCAAAAGATGCAACTGTGTTTGCAAAGATAATAAAGATTAGTAAGCGCCAGAGATTTCTCCGTAAACTATTGCCGATATCGGAAAGAGATGCTGCGATTACTAACTGCTCACCGGCTTGAATTGGGATACTGCGAACCCTTAGCTTGCCTGTTCCTCCGATTACTGCTTTTTTCGACTCCTTTAACGTTGCAATCTCACCAGTTGGCGTCATGAATGCAACGGCAATATCAAAGCTATTTTGCTCAACACTAAGTAGTGCTGCAGTAATCGGATCATCTGGGCTTTGCCTAACATCTGAGGCAACGGTACTTAAATGCTCATCGATTATTGAAATCTCGGATTCATAGGAACTCCACACTGCAAAACCACCAATAAGAAGTGAGAGAATCGATGTAACTGTGGCAGTTGCAAGAATCTGCCGAGTTTTACTCTTCATTAACCTTACTTAGGTTCCTGAATCTGAAAACCTACACCGCGAATCGTCTTAATGCCCTCGAAGCCATCTCTATGAAACTTCTTGCGTAGATACGAGATATACGTGTCAGTGACGGTGCTCTCGGATTCAAAGGTGATTCCCCAGACTTCATCTAAGAGCAGTTTCTTACTTAATACTCGTCCTTTCTTTTCCATCAAGATCTGCAGGAGGCGGTATTCAGTGGGTGAAAGATCGATCTCTTCGCCGTTAAAAGTCACGCGGTGCTGCTCATCATCGATAGTAATTGGGCCGCAGGTAAGAAGTGATGGAGCGGTCGTAGATTTATATGAGCGGCGTAAGATGGCTTTAATACGCAGAACTAACTCTTCGATTTCAAAGGGTTTAATAACATAGTCATCGGCACCGATCTTTAAACCCCTGGCGATATCGCTCTTATCTTCGCGGGCAGTGAGCATTAATACAGGTGTTAAATCATTTGTACTACGCAGCCGCTCAACGAGTTCGAAGCCATCCATCAGTGGCATATTAATATCAATGACCATCAGCGCTGGCTTATTAGTGCGCAGAAGCGTTAGGGCCGACATTCCATCGCTGGCCTCGATAGTCTCAAAGCCGGCGATACTCAAAGTATCGCGCAGGAGCGCACGGACTCCAGGCTCATCTTCGACGATCATTATTAACTCGGCCACATCCCTACTCTTTCACGTGTAGGCGCAGTTGCCAATCAAAGGGCGGGGTTAATCACGTGTTTCACAGAGAAAGCACAATGAATTACCCCATCATTGAGCCATGAGATTGAGGCGATCACTGGGGCTAGCCCTTAGCATGATTGTTGCCGGTGCTCCTTCATCCTTTGCCGATGCGACTCCTACTCCATCTCCTACTCCAATAGTTCTCACTGCGATGAAGCAGTACAAAGTTGCAATGGATCAATATCGAATTGCGATGAGCGAACGCGAACAAGTTCGAAAAAATATTAACAAGAGTTTCATGGATGCAGTAATGGCCGCTAACAAAGTTGCAAAAAAGGCGATGGGCGCCGCTAAGACCGCTGATGCTAAATCAACAATCCTGGCTCAACAAAAAATTGCAGTGGCTTTGGCTAACGCGGCCCGAGATGCTGCAATTGCGGCAATGGGGCCTGCGCCGATTGAGCCCATTAAGCCAGTCAATCTTGCTGAAATCGCACCATTAAAGAAAAGCAAGAAGGTAGAGCCAAGCCCGACTCCATAAATCGTTATACAAGTGCAACCTTGGGGGCATTTTTTCATGTTTCTTACATTGATTCACTAGGGTGGAATGAATTACATTCGGGGCATGAAATCAGCGCCGTGGTGGAAAGAAGCGGTGATTTATCAGATCTATCCCCGCTCTTTCTACGACAGTAATGGCGATGGAGAGGGTGATCTGCCAGGCATCACATCTCATCTTGAGTACGTACAGAAACTTGGCGTCGATGCGATTTGGCTGAGCCCTTTTTACACATCCCCCAACAAAGATGGTGGCTACGACGTTGCAAATCCCCGCGATGTAGATCCGCGCTTTGGAAATCTAGCCGACGCTAAAGCCCTTATCGTGCGTGCGCACGAGCTAGGCCTTCGCGTGATAGTCGATATCGTTCCTAATCACTTTTCAGATCAACACGAATGGTTTCAGGCGGCGTTAAAATCTAGTCGTGGTTCAGACGAGCGCAACTGTTTTCATTTCTATGATGCAAAGCCCGATGGCAGGCCACCCAATAACTGGATATCTCTCTTCGGTGGTCCATCGTGGACACAGGTCGAGGATGGCCAGTTCTATCTTCATTTATTTGATTCATCTCAGCCCGATTTAAATTGGGAGAACCCTGAAGTCAATGCAGACTTTGAAACAACGCTGCGCTTTTGGCTAGATTTGGGCATCGATGGCTTCCGAATCGATGTTGCCCATGGCCTTGTGAAAGAGAACATTCACGCAGATCATCCAGATCCTGCCGGACTAAGTCTGGCCCTTCGCTTAGATGTTGAGATGGATACCCAGATTCGACATGCATTATTAGAAACAGTGCCCTACTTTGATCGACAGGGCGTGCATGAGATTTATCGTAAGTGGAGAAAACTCTTTGACTCATATGGCGATCGTGATGTTATGGCAGTTGCCGAAGCCTGGGTGCACCCGCCAGTTAATGCCACGCGATATGTGCGTGCTGATGAGCTGCATCAAATCTTTAATTTCGATCTTTTGACGGCGCCCTTTGAAAGCGCTTTTCTCTTTGATGTCATCAACCGTTCAATCGAGCTCAATGCAACGGTAAATGCACTACCAACATGGGCGCTGAGCAATCACGATTCACCACGCGTTGCATCACGCATTGGTGATGCCGAGTCTCGGGCACTTGCACTCTTTGTCTTTGCACTTCCAGGGTCGGCATATGTCTTTGCAGGACAAGAGTTAGGACTACCCGATGGCCCACTACAGGACTCTGATCGCGAAGATCCATCCTTTATTCGCTCACAGGGGGCGATAAAGGGTCGCGATGGTGCGCGCGTGCCGCTTCCATGGAGTGGTGATACAACTCCATTTGGTTTTTCATCTGGCAAACCATGGCTGCCCATTGATCAATCGTGGCAATCAATGAGCGTTGGAAATCAGAATATCGATGCAAAGAGTGTTCTTAATCTCTACCGCAGTGCACTATCACTTCGCGCACTCCATTTAACTGGTGAAGGTGAAATCACCTGGTTGCAGTCACCGCTGCATGGAGCAAAACCAGACGGGCTTCTAACCTTCAAACGCGGAGAAATCACAGTTGTCATGAACCTGTCACAGCAGCCACATGAGGTCGACATTGCCGGCCAAGTAATTCTTCTAAGCGCCGGGGTATTAGATGGCCGGAATGGAAAGAAACTTATTCCAGCGTGCTCAACTGTCTGGATTCATGACTAACTGACACAATACGCACCATGGAATCTATGACCACATGGTTGGTAACAATCGCCGTTTTAGCAGCCGTCATTATCCTTGATTTAGCTATTGCAGTTCTGCGGCGCAATAAAGAGACAACTTTTCTTGAGGCGGTGTTTTGGACCGTGTTCTATATCGGTGCTGCAATCGCCTTTGGAATCTTTCTACCTAACTGGTCTAGCGCAACTGGGCAGAAAGAGTTTTTTGCGGGTTGGCTAACTGAATATGCACTATCGGTCGATAACATCTTTATTTTTATTATTATTCTTACTCATTTAAAAGTGCAAAAAGAGAAGCAGCAGCTTGTTCTGCTCCTTGGAATTATGCTCACTATTGCTATTCGTGGCTTACTAATTCCACTAGGTGCAGCGTTAATTTCACGCTTTGCAAGTATCTTCTTTTTATTTGGCGCATTTCTTATCTATACGGCATATGCCTTGGCTACGGAAAAAGAAGATGACGAATGGAAAGAGGGCCGCATCGTTGTGATTTTGAAAGCAAGAGGCTTGAGCACTTTTACAATCGCCTTAGTTGCATTAGGAATCACCAACTTAGTGTTCTCGCTCGACTCTATCCCAGCTATTTTTGGCTTAACGAAGGATCCATACATCGTAACGACGGCTAACGTCTTTGCGCTTATGGGGTTGCGTCAGCTCTACTTCTTGCTTGAAGGCTTACTCTCACGATTAATCTTTCTCTCCAAGGGTCTCTCTTTCATCCTAGCCTTTATCGGAGTCAAAATGATTCTAGAGGCCTTTCATGGAATCGGCATCGAAGAAATCGCCGGCATTCACATTCCAGAGGTCAGCCTAGAAGTAAGTCTGGGAGTAATTGTTGCCAGCCTATTAATTACAACTGTCGCCAGTCTAACCGCCAGCAGAAAAGACGGCAACGAGATTATTTAAACCGCGTTTTTTCGCTTTCGTAACGTATCTCGATCGTAATCTTTTGTGCGTTCATGAATCTTTCGTATCTGCAGTGCAAATGCCTTTATCGCACAGTCAAAGGCGGCAACATCATTGAACTCGGCTGCCTCTGATTTAATAAGTGGACCAGCACCATGTGAAGTCAAAATGACACGGTGCGAGTTTTTGCCTTGGCGAGGGTTCCCTTCATGAAGAACCTCAACCTCAACGCGTTCAATGAGAACACTGAAACGCTCCATGGAGTTGAGTTTTTCTTCGACGATTGCTCTAAAGTCTTCGGCTAGATCTGCATTGCGAGTATGAATATGAATCTTCATACCTAGAAGGGTAGTACGAAAACCATCGCCGTTGCTATAGATGCCAAAAGAAAAGATTTACCAAGAATTTTAAGCGCATTTGCGCGATCTGCCGCTCTATCGATTGGGTCACTGACTCGAGAGATGTCTCCGAGTTTGCCGAGATTGAATGTGCCTGCAAATCCATAGGCTAGACAAAACTTACTGCGCGACTGCACATAACCCACCGATGCGAGCATCAATGGAAGAAAGATTCCCAGACGTGCTTGTTGCTGTGCCTGCACTGCAATTAAACCAAATAAGGAACTCAGGGAAAAGAATAATCCAACTAATCCAACTAACTGCCGTCGGCGGACTTCACTCTTACCAAGATTGCATCTACCTGGGATATATGTTGCATCAGACATCTTCATACTCATCTTCATCGATCCAAGCATTGGCGGTGGTGTCCTCTTGATGTTCTATCCATGAGAGAAATGATCCAACGGCACGAAAGGCCAATAGCGCCACAGTAACTACGGCAAATAAACGGCGAATCGCTTTGATCATGTTCTAAAAATACTCGCTATTGAGCAATATTTCTCTAGATAGAAGCCAGGGCTAGATTGATGTCGTCCCAAATATCATCAACATGCTCGCAGCCAACTGATAATCGGATTAACTGCTCGGGTACCGACAGACTCTCCATTGGCCATCGGCGCCGGCGCTCCCACAGTGATTCGATGCTACCCAGGCTGGTTGCATGGACGATTAACTGCGATGACTCACAGACTTTTTGCGTCTGTTCAGCGGTGCCATCTACCTCAAAGGAGATGATGGCTCCAAAGCCGGGATATCGCACGCGAGTAATCCTTGGATGAGCTGCAAGTTTAATAATGAGCTCCTTGGCATTTTCCTGCGATTTATTAAAGCGCAGTGGGAAAGTGCGTAAGCCTCGAAGTGCTAACCAGGATTCAAATGCACCTGGAATTGATCCGTTAAAGCTGCGTGAGTCTTGTAAACGATTAAGTAGCGCTGGGTCATTTGTGGATAGGGAGCCCATTAATACATCGCTGTGACCCGATAAAAACTTAGTGACCGAGTGCATCACAATATCTGCACCCATCGCCAATGGATTCTGCACAAGTGGTGTCGCAAAGGTGTTATCGACTGCGACAGCAATCCCCATTTTCTTAGCTGCTGTGATCAATGTTTCAAGCTCTGCGACATCTAGGCATGGATTAGTGGGAGACTCAAGCCAGACAAGTGCGGCGCCTTTCATGGCATCGATAACTAATTGCGTATTTACGATATCTACGAAGCGAACCTCTAAACGTCCGCTCTCATGAAAAGAGTTGAGCAGTGTCATTACACCGATAGATCCCTGATTGGATGCAACGACTGGCGCACCGACAGGCAGAATTGAGAAGAGTGCACTAACAGCTGCCATGCCAGATGAAAATACTAAAGTGGATCCACCTTCAAGTGCGGCGATTGCATCCTCAAGTGCCGTACATGTTTGATTTCCATATGCACCATATCCAATTGACCCACCGGCATAAAATGTCGAAGCTAAAACTATCGGCGGATTAATCGCTGCACCGGGGGCAACCTCTGGCCGACCAGCAGTAATAGATGTTGTCTCTGGATGTTTGCTCATGTGCTAAGCCTAGGCCTTTGCAAGTACTGCCATCGCCGCATTATGGCCAGGCACTCCACTTACGCCACCGCCGCGGATCGCACCTGCGCCACAGATAAAGATGCGGGGATCATCGGTCTCAACGCCCCAACTTGGCGCTGTGCCATCTTCGCGGAATGGAAAATGTAGATCGCGGTGGAAGATATTTCCGCGCGGTAAACCGATCTCCTGCTCAATATCGAGTGGAGTCTTGACTTCAATACCTACAATAAAATCCTCTATCGGTTCGGCTAGGTATTGATTAAATGATGCGAGTGCAGATTGTAGAGCGGCCTGGCGTGCCGAGTCATTGTCGGCATCAAAGAGAGTTGCGGGGGTATGCAAACCAAAGAGTGTCAAAGTTTGATATCCCAACTCTGCAAGCTCGGGGCTCAGGATCGAGGGATCACTCAGTGTGTGGCAGTACATTTCAATCGGCAAGATCGCTGGTATATGACCGCTCTTTGCACCGCTAAAAGCACTTTCAAACTGTGAAAAAGCCTCATTGGCATGAAAGGTTCCGGCAAAAGCTAAGCGGGGATCGACACCAGATTTAAGTTGAGGAAGGCCTTTGAGCAAGATATTAATCTTCATCTGCGAACCATCAAGACTCTTAGGTTTGTCGGCCCCACGCAAGGCGGCAAGGCACTGGGGTGCAGCATTTGATAATAGATAGGGGGCACGAATCTGAGCATTCTTAGCCGTTGTAACGGTAACTCCGTCGGCATCACTCTCAACTTTAGTGACACGTTGGTTTACTCCGATTTCAACTCCAGCTGCGCGCGCAACCCGCTCTAACTCTGTAACAAGTGCACCCATACCACCACGTGGAACTTTCCACTCCCCCGTGCCATTGCCTATGAGATGGTAGAGAAAACAGATGTTAGCTTGCATTTCATAGGCTGAAGAAAAAGTTCCGATGAGTGCATCAGTCAACACAACGCCGCGCACTACGTCATCCTTAAAGCGCGAGGTTATAACCTCGCCAATTGGTTTTTCAATCAAGTAATCCCACACCGATGGCAATGCAATTAAGTTTTTCAATTCACTTCTAGTCATTAAAGGCTTCAGTAATGTTGGCGCAATGCGCTCTGCAAATTCGGCGATCTCGCCATAGAAGCTCTGCCAGGCCACGGCCTCATGGCCAGTTGAATCTATGAGATTAAATGAGGCCTCAGTTGTGGCATCCCATTGCCGCGAAACGAAGAGTCCTTGACTGACCCCATCTCGTTCATATGGCGTATAACTAGAAACGGTTCGCGAGATACATTCAAAGTTAAGCCCCAGATCGGCGATGATTGAATCTGGCAACAATGAAACTAGGTAGGAATAACGTGAAATGAGAGCATCAAAACCAGGAAAGGCGCGAACACTCACACTCGCCCCACCGATTTCGCTATTTGCCTCCAGAATTCGTACCCTTTTCCCTTCCCGAGCAAGGTAGGTAGCTGCTACTAAACCATTGTGGCCACCGCCAATAATGATTACATCGCAGTCGAACGTGCTCATTATAGTGTGCGAACTATGCGCGCAATCGCCTCAGTAATAATCTCTGGGCTTGTTGCAAAGTTAAGTCGCACATACTGCGAACACTGCCTCCCGTATGAGTGCCCCGGATTAAATGCCACTCTACCTTTTTCAAGAAGCGTCGCCGATGGATTCTCACCTAAATTTAACGAACTCATATCTAGCCACGCCAGATAACTATTGTGAGGAATATGATATTTAACGCTCGGCAATTTCGCCGTAAGTAATTCACGAATTAGAAAACGATTATGGTCTAACTCTTTCATGACCGAATCAAGCCAAACGCCGCCTTCGGCAAAGGCTGTAGCCGATGCAAAAGCACCTAAGATCGATGCGCGGAAGTGAACTGCCATCGGAAGTTCATCTAATTTCTTATTGATTAGATCATTTTGCGAAACGATAATTGCACACTTAAGTCCTGCAATATTCCATCCCTTTGAGGCTGCGGTAACGGTAACACCAACTTCGCGAGCGGTCTCACTTACTGCTAAGAACGGTGTGAAGTTTTTTGAGTCATAAGTTAGCGGCGCGTGAATCTCATCACTTATTACCAATACGCCATATTTCTTGGCCATGTCGGCGATGCGTGTGAGCTCGTCTTTTGAAAAGACTCGGCCCAACGGGTTATGTGGCGAGCATAGTAAGTGCACCTTTAAGCCAGCGGCATATGCTTTTTCAACGGCATCTAAATCTAACTGCCAGGGATTATTAGTATCACTCTCAACACCTGTGCGAGCAAAAGGAACATCAACTTTTGTAAGATGCGTTTCATTTATCCAGTTATAGAAATTCTGATAGACCGGAGAGTTAATAAGAATAGTGTCACCAGGTTTAGTGAAAACTCGAAGCACCTCAACAACTGCCACACCAACATCGGCAGCAACGCTTACCTGCGATGCATCAACGCTCCAACTCCAGCGTTCTGCGGCAAACTTAGCAAATCCAGCTGCAAGCTCTGGCACTGATCCTAAGTAGCCAAGATCAGATTGCGCGACCATATCTTGGAGCACCTTGCGGATTGGATCGGCGATTGGAAAATCCATCTCTGCAGAGGGAAGTGGCAGAACATCACGATCAAAGTTACGCCACTTTTCAGAGTGGTGTGTAAGAAGTTTGGCTAGCGAGGGCGCTTGTACCTCTCTGTCGGTCACAGCAGAAGGCTACCTTGCAGACCTTGATAAATGAAACCTCTTAAGACTCTTCTGGCGCCAATCTACGAGTAGTATTTCGAACGATCAAAGTTGTAGGCAGGAGCAATGAGGGCGCAACGACACCGGGCTTTCGCAGACGCTCCATAATCGACCAGGCCGCCATTTCACCCATCAATACAACGGGCTGTTCGATAGTTGTTAACTGTGAAAACTCGGCCATCTCATGGCCATCAAAGCCAACGATTGAAATATCTTCAGGGCATTTTAATCCATGTCGACGCATGGCCTGCAATGCACCCATCGCCATCTCATCGGATTCGCAGAAAATTGCAGTTGGTCTATTGGGGCGTGCTAATAAATCATCCATTGCACGTGATGCTGTGTGCATCGTGAAATCCCCGTGTACTTCGCGCGATGGCAACCACTCCAAATGATTTTCGGCAAGCACCTGCATAAATCCTTTGCGCCGATCCTGTTGGACACTGAAGTTAAAGGGGTCATCTGGGCGGCCAGACATGAGTCCGATTTTCTTATGACCTTGATTTACAAGGTGTTGTGTGGCTGTTCGGGCAGCGGCCACATCATCGATTTTTACACTTGCACATTGGGCATGATGCATGCCCACCAATGCAACTGGAATTCCGAGGCTTAAATCGGCGCGTGTTAATGGGTAGTCCAGTTTTTGCGCCGCTGCGATTATCTTGGCCCATGTGAGCTCATTGACATGTTGCAGTCGAGACTCCCGCCTCATCGGCAACCTCTTTGATTCAAGCCACTGAGACCCAATTTTCATTGTTATCTCTGCAAAAATCTATTATTTTTGCTGCAAGAGATGTAAAACTACGGCACTACAGCGGTAATGAGCAATCCCTGCCGGGTTAGAGGATAAGTTTGCCCCATGAGCCAACAAATCCAGACCCAGATAGATGTAAGCCTGAGCGAGCGCAACCGCATAAGCGCCCTATTTCGCATCATCCTGGTCGTGCCCATGGCGATCTTCGTCGCCTCTTTTGCCCCAACGGATCTGAGCACATCTAACTCAAACTACTTATCTCTTAGCTTCTTAACCTTGCCTACCGCCCTTGCCATTGTTGTTCGTCAGATCTATCCAAGTTATCTGCTCGCTTTCAATCACGCTCTTCTCTCGCTTCAGACTCGCCTCGATGCATATGTCTTACTGCTCACCGATGAATATCCATCAATCGAAGAGAACGATGTCGTCAGCGTTATATTCCCAGAAGTTGATGCAAAGCAACTCAACCAGTGGCTGCCACTTATTAAATGGTTCCTAGCTATTCCGCTATATGTGGTGGGTCTTTTTTACATCGTTTACTTATTCCTCTTAACGATTGCTGGCTGGTTCAGCGTGCTCTTTACCGGCAACTATCCAGAGAAGTGCGCTGAAGGTGTTGTCGGAACAATTGCTTACTGGAACCGAGTCATTGGCTACGCATTTCTACTCGTTACAGATGAGTACCCAACATTCTCGCTCTAATCGATGACTCTCCACTCGGCTCAAAAGATGCGGCGCATAGTTTGCGAGGTTGCCGAGTCAGATAAGAGGTTTGCACCACTTATTGCACGCCGTCCACTTTGTACTATCGGTAGAAATCTACGCAATGAAACTCACTTGGAGTCCTTGATTAGTTCGGTGATATCCCAACAACTTGCAACTAAAGCTGCCGATACAATTCATGGCCGTTTAGTTCTTGCCTGCAAGGGTCAAATCACAGCGCGAAAACTAATCAAATTAACGGACTCAGATTTACGGGCAATTGGAGTATCCGGGGCTAAGAGCCGCACCATTAAAGGCTTAGCGGCGGCGATAGTGGAGAAAACTATTCCGATTGACCGCATTGACGAGATTCATGATGACCAAGAGATTTTCGAGGCGTTAACTTCGCTCTGGGGAATCGGACGATGGACCGTTGAAATGTTTATGATCTTTCAGTTAGGGCGATTAGATATCTGGCCTACTGGTGATTTAGCTGTTCGCCGCGGCTGGGATATTGTGCATAAAAACCATGAAGAGAGCTCAGCTAAAGCTCTAGATCTAAAGGGTGAAAAATTTCATCCACATCGCAGTGTTGTAGCGTGGTACTGCTATCAAGCCGTGCATGAATCACGGGGCTTAGCTTATTAAATCTCCTCAAGGATTAATGAGACAGAGTTAATGCACCAGCGCTCATCGGTTGGGACGTCATAGCCCTCACCCTTAAAGACATGACCTAAATGCGAGCCACATGCGGCGCAGCGCACTTCAGTACGCACTCTAGGAAAAAGTGAGCGATCCTCAATTAACTCAACGGCGTCATCGGCAGTGGGAGCATAAAAAGATGGCCATCCGCAGCCTGAGTGAAACTTCGTTTCGCTTTTAAATAGCACGGCGCTGCATGCCTTGCACTTGTAAACTCCAACCTTGTCGGTGTCGGTGTACTCACCTGTGAATGGAGCCTCGGTGGCCGCCTTTCTCAACACATCGTAGGAGAGTGGATCTAAGGCTGCCGCCAGTTCGCTCTCATTAATCTTTACTGGATAGTTTTTCTCACTCATGCCGAAACACTGGCCGTTGGATATGCAACGCCAGTGCTGGAATGACAGTCATAACCATTGGGATTCTTCACTAAATACTTTTGGTGATACTCCTCGGCCGGATAGTAAGTAACCCCATCTGCGCTAATAATCTCGGTGGCAATCAGATCTAAGCCCTCGGCAGTTAGTACGCCCTGATAGGCATCGCGCGATGCAACGGCATTTACGTACTGCGCAGGTGTTGTTGTATAAATAGAGCTACGGTACTGGGTTCCGATATCACCGCCCTGTCGATTCAGTGACGTTGGATCATGCATTGTCCAAAACTCTTCAAGTAAACGCTGATAAGAAATCTTTGACTCATCAAAACTGACTTTGACCATCTCGGCATGGCCCGTAGCACCGGTGCAGACGTTTTCATATGTTGGATTCTGCGTACTGCCACCCATGTAGCCCACAGATGTTTCAACTACACCAGGCATCTGCCAGAGACGGCGTTCAGCGCCCCAAAAGCAGCCCGTTGCAAAGTACGCGATTGAACTCATAGGCCTAATTCTTACAGTTTCACAGCTATTGCGCACGCGCTGATAACCTTGCACAGGTTGAACCCTTAGAGCCCCCGTAGCTCAGGGGATAGAGCACCGCCCTCCGGAGGCGGGTGCACAGGTTCGATTCCTGTCGGGGGCACACGCGAGATAAATCACTGTAAAAAACGGAAATCTTTTCCTCATACATCCTTGTGAATACCCTCAGGAGGCGAGAGAATTACCTCCTTGCGCAGGCAAAAGTATGCGTATTCACAATGGAAGTTGGATGTATTGAGGCCTCGCCACAACGGGGCTAGAGGAGGCATGCACATGGATTGGCGACATCAATCGGCCTGCCGCGATGAAGATCCCGAGCTATTTTTCCCTGTCGGAAACACAGGGCCTGCAATAAGCCAGATCGAAGAGGCTAAAAAAGTCTGTAACCGCTGCATCGTTAAAGAGCCCTGCCTTGCATGGGCCCTTGAGAGCGGTCAAGATGCTGGCGTCTGGGGCGGACTATCAGAGGATGAGCGCCGTGCCCTCAAGCGCCGTGCTGCACGTAACCGAGCACGTCTGCAGGAGCAGCAAAGCTCTTTTTAATTAAACATTAACCCTTTACAACGGAAAACGAAGTATCGCCGTTGTTCCCAAATCCGTAGAGGTCAATGTCAATTTACCCTTTAACTCATTCTCTGTCAGCGTGCGCACAATCTGCAAACCTAAGTTAGATGAGGTCGCTACATCAAAGTCATCGGGTAGGCCAATCCCATCGTCGATAATTGTAATGACACACTCGTTGCTATAACGGGCGAGTTTGATTGAAAGCGTTGAGCCTTGCTCTGCTAGCCCATGCTCGAGGGCGTTATGCATTAACTCGGTTACAACTAATGACAATGGTGTTGCCAGACGCGACTCCAACGAACCCATTTCACCTTCGCGCACAATCGTGAGTTCGCCCATGCGTGGGCTGAGCTCTAGTGCATGTGTAATCAAACTTGTTAAGACGGCGTCAAAGGCGACGTCATCATCGCTACTGCCAGATAAGGTCTCATGCACCAGGGCGATTGATGCAATTCTTCGCACCGCCTCATTGAGTGCAGAAGCCGCCCCTGGATCTTCAATTCTCCTAGCCTGTAAACGCAAAAGCGCCGACACTGTCTGCAGATTGTTTTTCACACGGTGATGAATCTCGCGAATCGTTGTGTCTTTAGTGACGAGTTCGCGGTCACGGCGACGTAGCTCTGTCACATTTTGCAGTAGAACAATTGCACCGATGCGATCATCGCCTGCAAGTAGCGGCAGAACAAGTAAATCGATCGTTGCACCTTGATTATCAATCTCTACCCTGCGCAAAACCCTTCCATTTAGACGTGTACCAATCCCCTCTTCATGGGCATCGGGTGAGTTCTTTACAACGGCTTCGGCAACTTCACCTAACTTCTGATTTGTAATCTCACTCTTCCAGCCCATACGGCTAAAGGCCGATCGAGCATTAGGGCTAGCAAAAGAGATAACACCATTGACATCCAGGCGGATTAATCCATCACCAACACGTGGCACTGGCTCAAAGAGTGAACCTGCATCTTGATAGGGAAATGAGCCCTCTGAGACCATGCGATAAAGAGCGTGCGCAATTTCGCGATAGTTAAGTTCTAGCGCACTAGGTGAGCGCATTAAATCTGAGTTTCGATGGCGAGAGATTACAGCGATGACCTGTCCCTGAAAAAAGACTGGAATCGTCTCCTCTTTAATCATGAGCTCACCGAACTTTTCAGGCTCAGAGTTTCGAATGATCTCTCCACTTGAAAGCGCTTCATCGATGTGGCTGCGACTACCCCACATGACTTCTTCACCGATAACATCCTCGGTAAAGACCGTCGCCGCCGTGGTTGGTCGAATATGAGCAACTGCAACATGGCCCGTTGGCCACAACTTCACATCTTTTCTAATTGGAACCCAGAGAATTAAATCTGCAAACGAGAGATCTGAAAGTAGCTGCCAATCGGCGACTAATTCGCGCAGGCGATGAGCTTGATCGATCGTTACAGAGCTTCGCCCATGGATTAAGGTTTCAAACTCTGGCATCGCTATTTCCAACTATCTAACTCTTGTGCAATCTCCTGTGTTGCAAACCAAATAAGTTCCTCATCACCGTTGTGAGCCAGTAGTGCGCATTGAACTTGGCTCCACATGATTGGCCCAGTCAATGTGAGCGAGTCCTCATAGTTTTCCCCGCACTGAGAGCTCTCTAGTTCGATAGCTAAAACTAAGCCTGGCCCAGCTTGCGAGCCCCGTAGTTCAAACGCTGATTCACCTGCTAATACCGATAAGAGGTATTCAATCTCTTCTTCATCACAATCTAGATTCTCATTTATAAAAGCTGGCGTTGGTGCAAATACCTGGTCGGCATCAAGGCTCTGGCTCGCAAGAAATCCAGCAAGATCGCTATGACTGATGGGAAGGTATGCACGCATGCGCCAATGGTATTAGAAGTTAACGAACTATCTCACTGGCTATTGTGGCAATTGACTTGCGCAGGCCAGAGCGCTCATTGACCTCGATAAGAGTTGATTTTTGCGCCTCTGCAGCCGTGGTCGCGCGTGCATCGCGCGCAATAACTCGAACGTTGCGGGGGCGAAGTGGCGTTGTAACTGCAAGGAACTTAGCCTCTTCATCTGATCCCTTGCGGCCTTGGGAGCGCATATTGAGAGTAAAACTCAACGCACTTCGGATTGAGGTTTTTTCGATCAACGAACTGACTTGCTCTAACCGGTGCAGGCCTAAAACATCGGGGCGCGCAACGACCATCAACTCATCGCCTTGATCACATGACCATGTTGTCATCGTTGACGTCCAACGCCGATCAGTGAGTCGATTAGATAACCCTGAGATTGAGCCAAGATCGATAATGATGTGATCAAATGACTGCGTTGCCTGCTCCATGAATGCATCGACCGATGTGGCCTGCTCCTGTGAAATCTCAGCTATTGATAGCGAAGGTGCAATTGAGCGCCATCCCGCTTCGCTATTTAGATTTCGTACAGCCAGTAAGGCGGCAACAGATGGTGCACGAAAGTTTGCATCGATCAAAAGCGTTGCCTTTTCAATAATGCTCAGCTCCATCGCGATATTAATAGCTAAAGTTGTACAGCCTGTATTGCTACCTGCCGAGCCAACTGCAAGTACATGAGCTCTGCGTCCTTGGCGTGAGAGTTGTGTACCCTGTCTCAACATAGGCGCACGCACAAAGCCGCGGACTAGGCTAATGAGATCGGTTGCAGTTGTTGGTATGCAATGTAGTTCACCTAATGCACCATCGTGTGCCGGGGCATCAGAGAAGCCAACAATCTGTTTGACTTTCGGAGCCATTGCATCTAAGTGCTCACGAGTGATCCCAGATAAATCTGAGGCAAATATCAAGATAGCCCCGCGTGCGCTATCGGGGCTGCTCTTTATATAGCTTTCAAGTGATTCGATATCGATTGCGCGAAAGATGACACTCCAGCCCTGCGCAAAGAGTGTCCCTGCGACAAAGCCCTCGCTCTGGGCGTTAGCAATTGCAGTAATTACCGTTGGAAGCTCTAGATCAGACATGTGAACGGACCACCACCAAGCGACCATGAGTTGTTGCAGATAGAAGTCGTAGAATCTGTGTCTCTTCAACTGCGAGAGTTAGCGTCGCATCGGTTCCGAAGTTCTTACCCTTTTGATCAAAGCTCAGCAGAGTCACTCCCCCTAAGATTAAAACGGGATCAACGGGTAGCTCTCCATTTTGGCTATCAACTACCCAGTAGATATCTATGCCTTCTCCAGCTGTAATCCCTGCAGCTACATCAACGGCGCGAATGCTTATAGGTACAGCACTTGCCGCTAAGAGATTGCTACTCGAACTCACGCTCTGGCTACTCATAATCTGACCAGGGCTTACTTTGTTGATGAGAATTAAACCAAGGGGATCATCGCCCTTTGTTAAGTACAGCGACGCGCTCGAATCTAAATCAAAGTGTCGTAGAGCAATGTCGCCAGTAACGATCTGATGTCCTGGTGCCATATCAACGGCGGCGATCCAGAAATCACTACCTCGGTGGGAAAAAGTTGCTAGAAAAAAGGCAGAGAGGAATGAGGCGATAATTAATGTGATCGCCAGCGGTGTGCGAGAGCGCGAAGAATCCTTTTTATATGTCATAGCGCGAACTCAAGGGCAATAGCCTAGAAAAAATTGAGCTTTATCCACACTCAGCCATATGGATGAGTCAATCTCGCCGCTGTGGTTGAGGTAAGCACATGTATAAACCGTGAATCTATCCACATGGTTACTAATCCGATCTACGACGAGCTCCCTACATTTAATCGAATCACTCTCACTGCGATTTCAAGTGATGAGAATGAGGATTGGCTCCATCCAGTCCTTGAAATCTTTCGCCCAAAGCCTGAGCCACAACTTCTGAAAAAGAGCAGGCTCTATCTTGTCCCTAGCATCTTTGATGATGAGTTCGATCCCGACTTTGCCCCTGAGCCAACATCGGCTGCCGATTTACCAGAGCTCGGCGAGTGGTGTACAGACTTTGCACACAATGTTCTAGAGGTCTTTGCCGGGCGCCGTCAGCCGACACAGTTGACCAAGCATTTTCATCATCGCATCTTTAGCGAACTCATTAAGAGATCTGGAAGTGAAAAAGAGATTGGCAAGATTAGAAAACTGCATATTAGCCAGCCACTCGATGGAATCTGCGAGACAACGGTCACGGTTCGATTTAGAGATCGCTTACGTGCCCTTACCTTTAGATTCGAGGGAGTTGATAATCGCTGGCTCTGTACTGCCTTAACGCTGCTCTAAGCTGCGCCGTGGCAACGCTTATATTTTTTACCTGAGCCACATGGGCATGGCGCATTGCGCGAGACTTCACCAGTTGTCTTAACACCTGACTCGTCGGCTGCGGTGTACTGCAAACCAGTTGTTGGGAGTGGCTTTGCCTCAAGCCCGGCTCCTGTGACCTCGTTGCTTGAACTCTCAACGCTTATCTCGATATTAAATAAGAAGCTAGCGATCTCTTCTTTAATAGCATCCATCATCGCTGAGAAGAGCTCGTAGCCCTCACGCTGGTATTCAACGAGGGGATCACGTTGAGCCATGGCACGCAGACCAATACCCTCCTGCAGATAATCCATCTCATATAAGTGCTCACGCCATTTGCGATCTAGAACCGAGAGCAAGACCTTGCGCTCGAGTTCGCGCATGACTTCGGTGCCTAAGCTCTCTTCCCGCACTGCATAGGCCTTTTCGCAGTCTTCAATAATGCCAGCTGTAAGGAAATCTGCATCGAGTGCGCTGCGTGAGCCGACCGATGCGATGAGATCCTCAACGCTAAATGAGATTGGATAGATAGTCTTTATTGCCTTCCAGAGAGTATCTAAATCCCAGTCTTCGGCATATCCCTGCGACGTTGCGATGCTGACATAGGCAGTTAATGTTTCACGGACAAACCCGGCAACTTGATCCTTAATATCTTCGCCTTCTAGCACCATGCGGCGCTCGCCATAGACAACTTGGCGCTGGCGATTCATGACATCGTCGTACTTCAAAACATTTTTACGCATCTCAAAGTTCTGCGCCTCGACCTGAGTCTGTGCAGAGCGAATAGCGTTGCTCACCATCTTGGATTCAATCGGGGCATCCTCTGGAATACCGGCGGCTGTTAAGAAGCGCTCGACCATTCCTGAGTTAAATCGGCGCATGAGCTCGTCCTGTAATGAGAGATAGAAGCGTGACTCACCAGGATCGCCCTGTCGCCCTGAACGACCACGTAGCTGATTATCGATACGCCTGGATTCGTGGCGCTCGGTACCTAATACATAGAGACCACCGAGTGCAATGACCTCTTCATGTCCCTTAGCAACGGCCGCCTTCTGTCGTGCAATCTCATCTGGCCAGGCCGCTTCATATGCTTCGGCGTTTTCGACCGGTGAAATTCCACGGCGTTGAAGTTCGAAGTCGGCCATGAACTCTGGATTTCCGCCGAGCATAATGTCTGTACCGCGACCTGCCATATTTGTTGCAACGGTGACTGCACCCAATACTCCGGCGCGCGCGATGATTGCAGCTTCGCGTTGGTGCTGCTTGGCGTTGAGAACCTCGTGAGGTACACCTGATTTACGTAAAAAGGCAGAGAGCTCTTCCGATTTTTCAACGCTGACGGTACCGACTAATACAGGCTGGCCTTTGCGATGCTTTTCGGCGATATCTGCCGTAACTGCTATAAATTTTCCAGCCTCGGATTTATAGACCAGGTCGGCCTGATCGATACGAATCATGTCGCGGTTGGTAGGAATCGGAACAACACCGAGCTTATAGATCTGATAAAACTCTGAGGCCTCAGTCATAGCAGTACCGGTCATGCCCGATAACGTGGCATAGAGACGGAAATAGTTCTGCAAAGTAATCGTTGCAAGAGTCTGGTTTTCATCTTTAATTTCAATGCGCTCTTTGGCTTCCAGGGCTTGGTGTAGACCCTCGCTATAGCGCCGACCTGCCAACATACGGCCCGTGTGCTCGTCAACGATTAAGAGTTCGCCATTCATCACTACATAATCCTTGTCGCGCTTAAACAACTCTTTGGCGCGCACTGCATTGTTGAGATAGCCAATCATTGGTGTATTTGCCGCCTCATAGAGGTTGCCAATCTGCAGCAACTCTTCGACCTTAGTTACACCTTCTTCTAGGATTCCAACGGTCTTTTTCTTCTCATCAACTTCGTAGTGAACATCGCGCTGCAACTTACCAACATGATTTGCAAATTCGACGTACCACTTGGTGGCCTTATCGGCAGGTCCACTAATAATCAAAGGAGTACGTGCCTCATCGATTAAAATTGAGTCGACCTCATCGACAACTGCAAAGAAGTGATCGCGCTGTACGCACTCTTCGAGTGACCAGGCCATATTGTCGCGTAGATAATCAAAACCAAACTCATTATTTGTTCCATATGTAATATCGGCTAAATAAGCTTCACGTCTTTCAGCAGGTGTCATGTTGGCAAGGATTACTCCAACTTTTAAGCCTAAGAAGCGATGGATACGTCCCATCCATTCGCTGTCGCGCTCTGCTAAATAATCATTGGTTGTAACAACATGCACGCCGCGGCCTGCTAAGGCATTTAAGTACGAAGGCAGAGTTGCAACCAGTGTCTTACCTTCACCGGTACGCATTTCCGCAATATTTCCGCGGTGCAGGGCAACTCCACCCATTAACTGAACGTCATAGTGGCGCTGACCCAAGGTTCGCTGCGCCGCTTCGCGGACAACGGCAAAGGCCTCAGCCATTAGCTCATCCAGGGTCGTACCCTCTGAGAATCGCTTCTGAAAGAGCGCTGTCTGGGCACGCAGATCTGCATCAGAGAGTGCGCTTATGCGGGCTTCATGTCCATTGACTATAACAACGACTTTGCCGAGTTCGCGTAATATGCGTCCTTCACCTGCACGCAAAATCCTGTCAAAAAACGCTGGCATCGATGGGGCCTCTCGCACTTCATAGCTGAATCAATCCTCCTATCGTAGAGGTTGGGCCAGACAAGCGGTAACCGAGGCAATAACGTGAAAGCCCTGACTTGTAAGGGCTCTAGCGGCCTCGCCTAAGGTGGCACCGGTCGTAACTACATCGTCGATGAGTATGAGATCCCCGCGTGGGTATGCACCGCACTTGAGAGCAAACGCGCCCTGCATATTGCGGGCACGTGCAGATGCATGTAACCCACTCTGATCACGAACTTTTCGTACGAGCTCGAGCGAATCAGCAACGGGGTAGCCCGTGCGCAGCGAAACACTGCTGGAGATGTCAACGATGAAACTACGTCCTCGCCGGCGACGAGCAGAGTGCGAGGATGGAATAGGCACTAATCGAATATTGTGCCTGTCAAAACTTCCTTGCGATAAAACATGCACGATTGCATCGACGATTAAAGTATCGGCGCCTTTTAAGCCATTCTCTTTTGCAGCCAGAAGAATCTTGCTAGCAGTTGCTGAATACAGTACCGCTGAATGAACGCGTAACTGCGAAAGATGTCTCGAGTAATAATGAGGGTGCCATTCGCGCCGACATGAAGAGCAGATTGATAATCCAATTTCATTACAGCCAAAGCATCGGGTAGGAAAGAGAAGTTGACTTAACGCTTCGATTGCAGACATTGAACAAGGCTAGGAGGGGCAAGCAAAGTGCAAATCTACTTGTGGAAACTATTCGTGGAAATCATCGGGCTGCAGTTTTATCAAACGGGCTGTGATGCCTGCCCATGCCTGGCGCGGAAGTGTCAGGACAAAGTGCGCACCTTTATCGGGTCTGCCCCATGCTTCGAGTTCGCCATTATGCAAACGTGCATCTTCGAGTGCAATGGAGAGTCCTAGACCCGTGCCACCGCGTGTACGTGCACGTGAAGGATCGGCGCGCCAGAATCGATCAAAGACTCGACTCAAGGTTGATTCATCAAGACCAATGCCATAGTCACGGACTCCTATCGCTACATCGTCATCACTTGCAATAATCGTGATTGCAATTGGTTTTTCCTCGGCGTGCTCGATTGCATTGGAAAATATGTTGCGCAAAATACGCTCAACTCGACGTATATCGGCCTTAATGGTGATGGTTTCTGCAATTGAATATATCCGCAGCTCAGTAGAGCGCTCTTTAGCTACAAGGGCTAAATCTTCGGCGCAGCGATTGGCGAGTGCAACAAGATCGAAGTCAACGGCTTCGAGCACTGCCACCTCGGCATCAAAGCGGCTAATTTCAAGTAAATCTTCAAGCAGGCGCTCAAATCGATCGAGCTGAGCGACCATGAGCTCGGCGCTGCGAGCAACGATGGGATCAAAACCATCGTGTGCAGAGTTAATGACCTCTGATGCCATGCGCAAAGTTGTCAGCGGGGTGCGTAGTTCATGTGAGACATCGGATACAAATCGCTGCTGCACACGCGAGAGGTTTTCAAGTCTGGCAATCTGTTTTTCAAGAGACTCGGCCATCTCGTTAAATGCATTGCCTAGCGTTGATATTTCATCCTCAGAGCGCACATTCATGCGCTCTGAAAAATTGCCGGCAGTGAACTGCGTTGCAATTGAGGCCGCTTCACGGACAGGACGGACTACCTGCCTCACCACTAGCCAGGTAATTAACCCAATTAGAATAATTAAGAAAAGACCTGTCAGGAATAGGTAGCTTTCAATGAGGCTAAGGGTTGTATTTTGATTGACGAGTGAGTAGAGAATATACATCTCATACTGTCCAGCGTTAGGGATTTGTACTTTTTGACCGACCGCTAACCCAGCGATACGTGGGCCCTTGACATACTTAATCGTCATATAACTAATGGCAATATCACCGCTTTTGCGTACCTTCTTGCTTAGAAACTCTGGGATTGATTTAGGGTCCACTAAGTTCGATGTAATTTCATAATTGAGTTTTCTAGAGTTTCCAGGGCTTTTCAAAAATACAACTTCTCGTGCATTTTCATTTGTTGTCAATGACGTTGCAGAGGCGATTACGTCATCGATTACTTTTCTTACGGCGGCATCTTTTTCACCCTGTGCTAAAGCAAGTCGGTACTTGGCACTAAAGATCGTAGAGCGCGCTTCAACGATCGATGATTGGAGATTTACCTTCTTAATGCCTGCAGATAACTGAGAATTAAGCGCTGATCCGGCGACAGAGATGACACCTATGCACAGTACTAGCGTTGAAATAATTACTTTAGGCGCTAGTGACTTACGAAATACAAAAAAGAGACGGCCCATAAGTTACGAACCGCCCATCACTCCAGCTTTATATCCAACACCACGCACAGTTACGACGATCTCTGGTCGCTCTGCATCGTGCTCAATCTTGGCACGCAACCTCTGCACGTGGACATTGACTAAGCGTGTATCGGTTGAGTGGCGATATCCCCATACTTCACTGAGGAGGGCATCGCGTGAGAAGACTCGTCCAGGCTCTTTTGCAAGGGCTACCAATAAATCAAACTCAAGGCGCGTAAGGGCGATCTGTTTTCCTGCGCGTATAACTTGGTGGGCGGCGACATCGATTGCTAGATCTGCGATAGTGACCAGACCTAAGATCTCGGTATTCGTGCGTCGCAGACGGGTACGAATTCGCGCAACAAGTTCGGATGGATGTTTAAAGGGTTTGACCATGTAATCATCGGCGCCGGCTTCAAGGCCACGCACAACATCATGTGAATCTCCCTTAGCGCTGAGCATGATTATTGGCACCATAGATTCGGCACGGATTAATCGACAGACTTCGACTCCATCGAGTCCTGGCAACATGACATCGAGCAGAACTAAATCTGGTGGGTTATTTCGGAAAACATCGAGAGCTTCATCTCCGCGACTTACAAGGTCGACGTCGATTCCTGCTCCGGTTAAAACAATTCCGAGCATCTCTGATAGGTCTTGGTCATCATCGACGACCATAACCAAGGTCATTAGCTACCGTGCTCCCAAGAGTTCAAGTACATATCTTGTGCAGGTGTAAGGACATCGATATGTCCGCCCATGCTGAGCAGCTTCAGGCTTGCAACTTCCTTATCGATATACGTTGGTACATCGTGGACACCAGGCTTTAAATTCTTGGCCTCTTTGACTAAGTACTCAGCTGTTAGCGCTTGATCTGAGAACGACATATCCATAACAGATGCTGGGTGGCCCTCGGCAGCGCCCAAGTTCACTAAACGGCCCTCTGCAAGAAGTAGCAAGCGTCGGCCATCGGCCAAGACGTACTCATCTGTTTGATGGCGCATCTTTGCGTTCTTAGCCTTTGAGTTCTGCTCAAGCCATGCAACATCGATTTCAATATCAAAGTGACCGGAGTTGGCCATGATTGCGCCATCCTTCATCACTTGGAAATGCTCTTTACGAAGCACGTCACGGTTACCGGTCACTGTAATAAATACATCGCCTATCTTTGCCGCATCGATCATCGGCATGACACGGAAGCCCTGCATCATTGCATCGAGTGCCTTAGTTGGATCGATCTCAGTGACGATGACATCGGCGCCCATTCCCTTCGCGCGCTCTGCAACACCCTTGCCGCAATATCCAAAGCCAGCGACAACCAAGATGCGCCCTGCAAGTAAAAAGTTAGTTGAACGAAAGACAGCATCGAGTGTTGATTGGCCGGTTCCGTAGCGGTTATCAAACATATGCTTTGTATCTGTATCGTTAACTGCGATCATCGGGAACTGCAGTGCCCCATCTTTAGCCATCTGATTAAGGCGAATAACACCTGTAGTTGTTTCCTCACAGCCACCAGCGATATTTGCAATTAACTCTTTGCGGGTTGTGTGAAGTGTGTTAACGAGGTCGCAGCCATCGTCGAATACTTGGTGGGGTGCGATATCAAGGGCTGCATTAATATGTGTGTAGTACCCATCGCGATCAACGGCGTTACGGGCAAATACAGAGATTCCATATTCGTGGACAAGGGCGGCAGCGGTGTCATCCTGAGTTGAGAGTGGATTTGAGGCACACAGTGCGATATCAGCGCCTCCTGCCTTTAGAACGCGCATAAGGTTTGCTGTCTCTGTTGTGACGTGCATGCATGCAGCGATTCGAACGCCAGCAAATGGCTGTGACTTTTCAAAGCGCGCACGGATCTGCGCTAGGACTGGCATATTGCGCTCTGCCCACTCGATGCGCTTTCGACCTTGAGATGCAAGAGATGCATCGGCGATGTCATGGCGTGGAAGAGTTGCTGTAACTGGTGAGTTCACGAAAAGCTCCTTATGTGGTCGAATCTGTAGGTGCTTAGGTTACTGCTATGTCGGTTAAAGCGAGTACTAAGGCGCTGGGCTAGCCGCGAATCAACGCGAGAACTTCATCACGTAGCTTGTTCATAGCCGCGGCCTTCTTAGCCTCAACGTTAAGGCGCAATAGGGGCTCTGTATTAGATGGCCGCAGATTGAACCACCATGTATCACCAATGACACTGAGACCATCGAGGTGGTCGACCTCAACTGCCTTGCGAGCCGAGAAGGTTTTCTCAACGAGAGCGGTCGCTGCCTGTGCATCTTTTACCGTTAAGTTTATCTCTCCACTTGATACATAGCGCTGATACGGTGCCAAAATCTGCGACATCGATTTCTTTGATTCACCAAGGGCGGCGATCGCATGAAGGGCGGCTAGTGCTCCGGAGTCGGCGCGCCAGAACTCATTAAAGTAAAAGTGGCCTGAGTGCTCACCGCCGAAGATCGCTCCACTCTCGGCCATCATCGCTTTAATATAGGAGTGCCCAACGCGGCTGCGCAATCCAGTTCCGCCATTTTCTTGAATTACCTCAAGGACTGCGCGCGATGAGATTAAGTTATAGATAATCCTTGATCCAGGATGCTTCACTAATTCGCGGTGGGCTATTAAAGATGTGAGATCCGATGGGTTAATCACGAGGCCATTTTCATCAACAAGAAAACATCGATCGGCATCACCATCAAAGGCCAGACCTAAATCGGCTTTGTGTTTCTTTACCGCGCGTTGCAGATCGCGCAGATTATCTGGATCTATGGGATTGGCCTCGTGATTAGGAAAGCTTCCGTCGAGCTCGTAATACATGGGAATTACAGTGCAGTTAAGGCGAGCGAAAATTGCCGGGGCGGTATGCCCAGCCATTCCATTTCCAGCATCGATTACAAGAGTCAGCGGGCGGATTGAATCGAGATTAACAAGGCTTAATAGGTGATCTACGTACTCTTCGAGCATGTCCCGCTTTTTTTCAACACCCACTGAGCGAATTTCAAGTGGTGAGCCTTGGCGAACAAAGTTTTCAATTACCCCAAGGCCAGACTCTTTGCCTATTGGGCGAGCGCTACTCAAACATAGTTTTATACCGTTATAAGCGGCAGGGTTATGGCTTGCAGTAAACATTGCACCCGGTAGTCCGAGTTTTCCAGAGGCAAAGTACAACATATCTGTTGATGCTAATCCGATGCGGATTACATCAAGGCCTGTAGATGTAACTCCGGCAGAGAAGGCATCGGCTAACGCCGGCGATGATGGACGCATATCTTGAGCTACGACCACGGTTGCGGGTTCGCGCTCTTGTTGTAAGAAGCGCGCAAAAGCTAAGCCAGTTACAAATGTAAAATCAGGTGTTATCTCAGAGTCAACGAGTCCACGAATATCGTAGGCCTTAAAAATATTCGGGGTTTGGTTCATGTAAAGCTCTTACGATGGAACGGCGCGAAGATGACCTCTACGACCGATCTGAGTGTGCGAACTATCGTTATTCATATTTTCTTGAGCATTCGGAGTGCTAGGTGGCATGGCAACTTCTCGCACCGCATCGGCGATAGCCATAAGGTCATCATCAGAGGGTCCTTGTTCGGCGCCTGATGGCTCCTGCTTAATAACGCTCCACCCATGTGGCACCTTTAATCTTTCGCCATGCATGAGACATAAGTCGTAGGCATGTGGTTCGCTAAAAGTTGCAAGCGGTCCAACCACGGCCATTGATTCGGCGTAGATATAAGTCAGGGTCATTGTCGCAATAGAGCGACAGCCCACACGAGAACAGCCGCGCCCTAGCTTGGCCTGTGAACTCATACCTGCAAGATTAGTGGGCAGTTAGCCTTTTTTTGGGATTGTCATGGATTTAAAACTCTAATGTTTGAATGCGGAATTTCTACCCGCGTCAAAAGGCTTCCTGGAGTAATCGGTAGATATCCATAACCGTTCTCGGATGCAATCAGTGCGCCGGCAAATGTGTCGGCACTGGTTTTAATAATAGAGATAGAGCGTGCAGCATTTGGTACACGCCATGTCGCGATATCACTGCCCTTTATCGTGGCTAGAGACTTCTTCCCGTTGACGTAAACCACCTCGACCTTGACTGCAATTGAATCTGAGGCAAAGGCGATGAGCGGTGCAAGGCCCGTGATGGCCATAGTCATCGGGACAAGGGCCGGTGTTGGAGAGCTCCAGACAAAGTCTTTGCGCCCCTTAATGGTGACATGTGATGAGATCGCAGCCACTATCGGCTCATCGGATTTAATCCGCACGGCAAAGACGTTAGCTGAGATCTTGGGCGATAGTGATAGTTCGGTCACGATACCGGCTGAGATACTCCGTGAGTTAAAGCCGACGGGCACAAAGCTTCCATCGGCCGATAAGAGTTCGAGGGTGAAGTTGGCATCGCCATCTGATGGCGTCAAGATTCGCAGCGTATGTGTGCCGCCCGACTTTTGCCCTTTCTTAGGAAGTTGATTTGGAATCGCTGGAATCACAAGAGTTGTTGCAGCCGATGTAATTGGATTAACAAAGTCCCCGCCCAATGCTTTAAGTCCGGCGCCGAGTTCATCGATCATAAAAGCATTGACTCGACCTGAACGAGGAAGCACGTGAACTATCAATGATTTATCTCCCGTAGCTAATGAATCTAACCTCAGTGCCTTATAACTCTTGGCTTTAAGGTCAAGTGAAATCAACGGCTGTTTCCCATTTTCTGAGTAGGCCTGTACGTCGACAATCGCCTCGCTTAATCCACTATTGATGATAATTAATCGTCCGCGAGTTGTTACATCTGAACTTCCACCAACAAACCATTGCGATGAGGCAGGACCCGAACAGATTGCACCGCCGGCCCAACTACCTGCACGACTCTGCCAGATAACCGGTGTTACGCCGGTCGCCGATATTACAAGTGAGTCTTTAGCCACTGGATATCGAAGGTCGTTAAATGGAATTGTTTTTGTACTTCGATTCTCAAGGCGTTGAAACTGTGTCTTGCGCGATGAGACCGAGATCTGAGATGAGAGACCGCGCAATGTTGGTGGACAAACAACTGCTGGATAAGACTCTGAAAAAACCGAACTACTAGTCGTCACAGTTAAGAGAGTTGCCAGCGTAAATGAGAGTGCAAGGGCGATGAGGGCCGATATTGCGCGCTTCATGCAAGCTCCTTTTCGGAGATTTCACGTTTGCGACGTCCAGCCGGTGCAGCGAGCACGATTACAAAGATCCAGGCGATGATTTCAAAAGAGAGCCAGGTTCGACGAATAGTTCCGTCATGAATGAGTGAGATCTCACCAGATTCAGTAGCGATGAAAAGCGGTAGCCCTTGCTCGCTCTTAAGGCGATCAAGTCGGTAACCATTTTCAAATATCTGCCACGAGCGATCAAAACTCTCAGTAAGTAAAATCCTGCCAGGGTGGCCAACCGTTGTGCGTGCACCGACTTCTCCAGTCTCAAGAAGTTCTCGTAGGCCATCCTCGCCCACAAGTATTAATCGCCCAGTGACTCCTGCAACACGCCAGACAACCCCGGCCGATGTCGCAGATGTACGGGTAAAGCCTCCAAGGCCATCGATCGTACGAATGATGTTTCGATCGAAGGGTGCTTTAACAAATACATATTTGATTCCGAAATCTGCAAATGTCTTGCTGCTCGATATTCCAGAGCCATCGATGAGTGCTTGAGCTGCCACTGCAATCTGCGTAGTTTGTCGTGGGGCGACGTCGGGCTCGCCTAGTGCAATGTCTTTGCCGCGCGAAATATAATATTGAATACTCTTGGTGCCAACACTGCCAACTTCGCGTAGCACCAGTGTCTTTGTATCTTTCTCAAGGCTCAAAAATGCAGGCATCACGGTAGACCTACTGCTTTGTACCGGCGAGGTTGCACCAGCGGTAACCGACCAACCTAAGGTCAGTATCGAATACAGCGCAGTAACGAAAAGTAAGAGCGCTGCTAAGATATGTCGAAAGTGAATATTGCTTGAAACTAAGACGGCCCTTAAGCGATCTAGGATTACTACTCCTGCCGCACTTGCAGCCATTGTTGCTCCTATTAAAAACGTACCCGTCCACACTCTTACGCGTGCTGAGTCCCCATGGGCTGTAGTTGAGATGGAAGAGAAGAGAACAGCTGCCGATAAGAAGCCGGTGCCGTACAACGCGATAACTTTGGCGCTGCTGGAGGAAAATAGTGCGATTATTAAAATTAGGAGCATCGGACTAATGAGCC
The DNA here is from genome assembly GCA_009691145.1 of Candidatus Planktophila sp. GTDB lineage: Bacteria > Actinomycetota > Actinomycetes > Nanopelagicales > Nanopelagicaceae > Planktophila. Next base: position 31,854 of record SHVG01000001.1, read on the forward strand.
ACCACGGGAGTGAGCCAACTCCACCTGGATTTCCGAGAATAACAAGATGTGCGCCGCCACCCGGCAGAGATAGACCAGGCTCACTCAAGAATCGAGAGGGTGTGATGAGGGCTTCAAATGAGTATGGTGCGCTAAGGATGAAGGGTGCTATGAGAAGTACCCCCCGCTTATAAAGGCGCTCTAAGAACAATGACTTGTCTGTGCCCTGTGAAAACTCTTGATAATCGCCAAAGAGTGCAAAGGCCACAAATCCAAAGAGGATTATGAAGGCTACAAGCGTGAATGCGTACAGCAGTGCAAAGATTAAAGTGAGAGTGAAAATCTGGCGCCATGCATGTAGTTCGATTTTCTTCCAGTGTGTGAGAAGGATCGGGATCTGCGGGGCAACTATAAGAGTGAGAACCGTTGCTAAGCGGCCAGAGTTAATGGCCGCGATTGCAACCGGTGAAATCGCATAGATAAAGCTAGCGGGCACACTAATCCAGGCGTTCTGTGTGAGTTTTCTAAAGAGGGTCAGTATCGACCACATCATCGCAAGTGGAGCAGTTAGGAAGAAGAGGGTGAGCAAGAGCGGAGCCTTTCCAAAGAGAAGGCTGGCACCTATGGCCAAGAGTGCGATCCAAGGAGGAGAGGCGTGTGAGCTACCCATTCCAACTTGGTGCCATGACTCAAAATAGCTACGCCACAAATCACGAGCACCGCTAGGAGATGCAGGTAGGGCACCACCAATTAATGATCCCAGGCGCATCCGTGATGCAATCAGTGTTATCACTGCTAAAAATATAAATCCCACAACCTCTGGCTTGCGAAATATATTAAACCATCGCACACCCTTTTTAGGTACCAGTAAATCTTCATCTTCAACTGAATCAAGAATCGATTGTGATTGCCCGCCGCCATCTGGAAGCAATCCTGAACGTAGTGATTCGGTGAGCCGCGATGTTGAAAGTCGCAGCTGCGACCATCGTGGAGGAATATATGCAGCGACAATTCGAGATGAAACGAATCGATGCGCCTTACGATCTTTGCGTGCCTTGAAAATCAGACCTGGTTTAATGAGTAGGGTAACAACTGCCAAAAACTCATCACTTGCATACCCAGGAAGTTTTGCTAACAAGTAGCCGATTGCCCGCGCAATCGCTGAGCCAAGTAGTTGGATCGAGAGCCATGGGATCATCCACCACGATGAGTTTGCAAGAAGAACGTATGCAGCGTTGCGACGATCGAGCAACAGTGGGCGTTGTAAAAAAGCGCCCTCAACATCTACAGTGCGCCGTTCAGTTGCCGATGCTTGCGCGTGAAAAACAATGGCAGAAGTAGCTGCGATTACCGAGTGGCCGGCAACGCGTGCCCGCCAACCAAAATCTACGTCATCGCGGAAGAGCGCTAGGTTTTTATCAAAGCCTCCAAGCTCTTCAAAGATATCTCGTCGAATTAATGCACCCGCTGTGCTCACTGAGAGCACATCGTGGATCCCGTCATGTTGGCCTTGATCGTATTCCAGTGGCTCTAATCCAGTCCATCGTGCTCCGTTGCCAGCGATACTAACTCCGGCTTCAAGTAAGTGTGTGCGATCATGCCACCCTAGAAGTTTCGGACCAACCATTGCAACTTGCGGGCGATCATCGATTGCAGTTAATAAAAACTCAAGCGCGGTCGGTGCCGGTGCACAGTCGTCATGAATCAACCAAATCCACTCAACGGTATCGGCGTGCGCATCTGCCAAAGATTCAACGCCAACTGCAACTGCTTGTCCAAAACCACAGCTACGCGCTGCATTTATAATTGGAATTCGCGCAGATTTTAATAACTGCAGTGATGCATCTTTAGAATCCGTATCTACTGCAACAACATAATCAATTGGACGAGTTTGGGATGTAAGGGCGGCAACGGTTTCAGGTAGCCAAGTGTGTCCATCATGTGTAACGATGATCGCGCTGACGCGATGTCTATCTAACGCGGCTTGTGCAGCCATAGTTCTAACCTTTGAAAGGCTGCGAACTTACGCAGTGCGACGCTTTAAGCGACGACGTTCGCGCTCGGATAGTCCGCCCCAGATTCCAAAACGCTCGTCATGTGCGAGTGCGTACTCCAAGCACTCAGAACGAACATCGCAGGAGAGGCATACGCGCTTTGCTTCGCGCGTTGAGCCACCCTTTTCAGGAAAGAAAGCTTCTGGATCGGTTTGAGCACAGAGTGCGCGCTCTTGCCAGGAGAGTTCGAGGTTCTCTCCGCTAGCAAGGGTTATTTTTGGACCAGATGTGGGGGTCGGGGGGTTCGTGGCTTCAGGTCGGATCGGCATACCGATTCTCCTTAATAGCTCTGTGTCTGATCCCTCTTGGAAAAGACTTCCTTAAGAGTGAATTACACGCGTGTAACTCGAAGATGTCAAGTTAAATGAGTGCTCAGATCGGCCTAAATATCAGAAATTTACGCTGGAATAGAGAGAATCTCATCCTTTGTGACAAATGAGGCCGATATCTCGGCATTTTCACCTACATGCGAGGCCGATGCGATAAATGAATCGATAATGATCGCGCCTTTACCGACGAGGGCCCCACTATCAATAATTGAGCCAGAGATATGAGCACCTGCGCCAATGGTTGCACCTGCGCCAATGCACGATCCCTTATCAATAATCGCACTAGCATCGACAGTAGCCGTTCTCATTATTAAAGAGTGCTCGTTATGGAGTGCAACATCGGCCATGTGTAGGGCCGATGCATCGGCACGACCAGTTACTAAATCACGTGATCCTTGTAATAAGGCTTTAGGTGTTCCAATATCGAGCCAGTAGGACCCGTCGATGAAGCCAAATACTTTTCCGTGAGCAGCAATGAGCCGGGGGAAAGTTTCACGCTCCACGCTAATTACTGTATTGAGCGGAATATCTTTAACAACGCTTGGATTAAATACATAGCAGCCAGCGTTAATGGTATTAGCGATTGGCTTATCCATTTTTTCTAGGAAAGCAGTGACTCGGCCATCTGAATCGGTTAGAACGCAGCCATATGTGCGAGCATCCTCGACTGCAGTTAAGTGCAGAGTTACATCGGCGGCATTAGCTTCGTGTTGGCGGATTTGTTCGGCCAGATTGTGCGAGCTTAAAACATCGCCATTGAAGACAACTATCGACTCATGTGTATCTAACAACTGCGCAGCATTTGCAATTGCACCGCCAGTACCAAGAGGCTCTTTTTCAACGGCATACAACAACTTCATCCCCCATTTAGAGCCATCACCAAAATATGGAATAAATAGCTCGGATAAATACGAGGTTGCAAGTACAACGGTTGTAATACCAGCCTTGCGCGCCATCGCTAATTGATGCTCTGTAACCGGTAATCCAGCGACAGTGAGCATGGGTTTAGGTATGTGCTTTGTTAGTGGCATCAGACGTGTGCCAAAGCCGCCGACTAAAAGAACTCCTACGGCCATTGTTTTAAGCCTTCAAACGTGAAACTGCATCGCTAATCTGAGCATCGGTAGATGTCATGGCGATGCGTATAAATCGAGCACCGGCAGCTCCATAAAAGCTACCAGGCGTAGTTAGGATTCCGCGTTGGGCCAGCCACTCAACACTTGTCCATGCATCCTCATCGCGCGTGCACCATAGGTATAAACCTGAGTTACTGAACTCGATGCGAAAGCCAACGGCCTCTAGCGCAGGGCGCAGTGCATCGCGTCTAGCGTTATAGCGTGCACGCTGCTGTGCAACATGGGTCTCATCTGCAAGTGCAACGGTCATCGCTTTTTGTACAGGTAGTGGCACCATCATTCCACCATGCTTGCGCAGTTCGCGGATTCGAGCAATAAGAGCCGAGTCACCGATCATAAAAGCTGCACGATATCCAGCCATAGACGAACGCTTTGATAAAGAGTGCACCGCCAAAATATTTCTGTTATCTCCCCCGGTTTGAGATAGAACTGAGAACGAAGTTGCAGTGTGATCGAACTCAACATAACACTCATCTGAAACCAAAATCGCATCATTACTACGTGCCCATGTAATCGCCGCCTGAACTTGGCTAACGGTATGTACGCGGCCCGTCGGGTTAGATGGCGAGTTAATCCACGCTAAATCAGCGGCGGGCCATTGCCTAGCATCGATATCAACTGGAATCGACTGAGCCTTGGCAATTAATGCACCCACGTGATATGTCGGATATGCAATCTCTGGAATTAATACCGTACCTGACTCAAGAATTGTCGGGAGCCATGCCACTAACTCTTTCGAGCCAATTAATGGCAGTACATCGAAATCACCCGTTGCGCCTAATCTATCTATCGCCCATTTTCTTATCCCTTGGCGAAGCTCTGGTGTACCGGCGGTGACTGGATAGCTCGGGGAGTTAGAAGCATCCCGGAAAGCCTTTTGAATAAACTCTGGCGTTGGATCAACTGGTGTACCTACAGATAGGTCGATGATTCCATCTTTATGCGAGCGCGCAATCTCTTCAAAAGGCGCTAATGCATCCCAAGGAAAATCTGGGAGTTGCCCGCGCAAAAAACTTACTCGCTCTTTGGAGGAAGGGCGGCTATGTGTGCGTGATCTGAATTGGTTGGACCCATCTTGGCTGCGCCACCAGGAGATCCAATCTCAATGAAGAACTCGGTATTAATCTTTAATGAGTCTTTCCACTGGGGTGGGACATCGTCTTCGTAGTAGATAGCTTCCACGGGACAGACGGGTTCGCAGGCACCGCAGTCGACGCACTCGTCGGGCTGGATATACAACATGCGGGAGCCTTCGTAGATGCAGTCCACGGGACATTCATCGATGCAGGACTTATCTTTCACATCGACACATGGCTCTGCGATTATGTAGGTCACGGTACTGCCTCCAGATATTATTGAAATGGCCTGAGATGATTCTAATCGCATAGGCCTTGTCGCGCGCGATATTGAAGTAAAGGTTTATCGTTGTGCCATGGCCAGTGAGCTCCAAGGGCGATTCGAAGCCTTAATCGGCAAGCGCCTAACCATTCGCCTGCATGATCCAGAGGGTGGCTTCCGCGACATTGTCGGGATTTTAGAGAGTACGAACTCATTACGTAACCGGCACGGGCGACTCATTGAGTTCTCTCACGATGAAATCTTTATCTGGCGAGAAGTGATCGCCCAACCATGACACTTTCAATCTATGACACGTTAAGCCGCACCGTTAAGGCCATCTCATCAAGTAAGCCAACAACGAGCATGTACTGCTGCGGTCCTACCGTGTATCGCGATGCCCATGTTGGCAATCTACGGACCTTCATACTCTCAGATCTCATACGTCGAACAATTGAGATATCCGGCGGGTCTGTCCGGCTTATTCAAAATATTACCGATGTCGGTCACATATCTGAAGATGTAGTTGGTCAGGACAAGATATTGTCCCAGGCTGCTGTTGAAAAGAAAGATCCATTTGATATTGCGCGGGTGTATGAAGCTAAGTTCCATGCAGATTTAGCACTACTCAATGTAATAGCTGCCGATGAGTATCCCCGTGCCAGCCAGTCAATCGATCTCATGATTGCAATGATCACCGAGTTAATTGCCAAGGGCTTTGCCTACGTTGGTAGCGATAGTTCGGTCTACTTTGATGCACGAGCATTTGAAAGTTACGGACAGATCAGTGGCAACCGTTTAGATGCTCTCAAACCAGGCTATCGCTACGAATACACCGATGAGAGCGGAAAGCGTTTTCATGCAGATTGGGCGCTATGGAAAACGGCTGAAGAGCGCACACAGATGATCTGGGACTCACCGTGGGGCTTCGGGTTTCCCGGTTGGCATATCGAGTGCTCGGCGATGTCCATGCAGTTTTTGCATAACCATGTCGATTTACATGTAGGTGGGATCGATCTGCGTTTTCCTCACCATGAGAACGAGCGGGCACAGTCCAACGCCTCGATTGGTAATGAAACCGTTGATTTATGGGTCCATGGCGAGCATCTTTTATTTGAGGGACGCAAGATGTCTAAAAGCTCAGGAAATGTCGTACTGCTATCAGATGTAGTTTCAAGAGGTTTAGATCCTCTAGCTCTGCGCCTTTGCTTTCTTGAAAATCGATTCCGCTCGCAGATGGATTTAACGTGGGCATCTATTGAAAGCGCAAATGCAACACTGACTAAGTGGCGCAAAAAAATGACGCAGTGGGGTGGGTCGTCCAAGAAGGTAGTGGATCAAGAGTTCCTTGATGCTATGGAAAATGATCTCGATGCACCCCGTGCGCTCCAGCGTATCCGTGCAGTAGAAAAAAGTAGTCAGATTTCAGATGCCGATAAGCGAGCTATCTTCATGTATGCCGATAAGCTCCTGGCTTTGGATTTATCACGACGGAAAATAAGTAGAAGCATCTCCAAGGAGCAACAAAGCCTTTTGAATGCGCGAATTACCGCTCGCAAAGAAAGGCGTTGGGGCGATAGCGATGCATTGCGCGCCGAATTAGAGGCAAGTGGTCTAGAGATTAGCGATAGTGCAACTGGACAAGAGTGGAGTTGGCGCTAGGCCGGAAGCAGTATTGCAAGAAGTAAGATTAAAAAACCCCCATTGATAAGTGAGACCCCGGTGGCAGTTCCTCTGATTAAATACTCATCACTTGCCCCAGGAAAACCTGCGCGTAGTACAACGCTCATCCACACACAACTTGCAATGATGCGTAAATTGCGCCCTCCCCACATACGGCCAATACTCCAGACTCCAGCACAGGTTGCAGCAAAACTTAAAAGTAATCCAAATGGCGGCAGGGATGAATGCAAAAACACCGAGCCGGCCCCTAGAGCGGCACCGAAAATAACGGCGAAAATAAAGTGCATTAGAGCGAAATTCCAGAGGTTAAGTCGCACTCACGACCATTGCTATCAAAGGGTGGGGATTTTTTACCACGTACGAGTGTGTAGTACTCGTGCCCCCAAAGCGCAAGACCTAAGTTATTAGACAGAGCAAAGAAAGGACCATCGAGTGCAATCTGAGTTGCATGGGCCTTCATCGCATCCATCTTGGCATCGACGAACTCATTACCATCGATCAAAGTTGTCACAAATGAATCATCTTTTGCAAAAGCTATATCATCGACATTATCACTACCAAAGAAATCAGAGCCAACTTCCTTCATGGCATCCATGCCCGCTGCAATTACCGACTTCGGCATAGTGTTCCAATAAATCTTCTGTATCTGCCACTTCGAAAGCTGGCTTGCCCGCATCGCAACGAGGTGGGCTTTAATGTGATCGGGATGGCCATAGCCACCAATTTCGTCGTAGGTAATCAGAATATGGGGCTTGATCTCGTCAATGATTGTTACCAGCAGATGTGCAGCGGTATCGAGATCTGCCTGCCAAAAAACATCGGGGCGATTATTAGTTTCGATTCCCATCATTCCACTATCCCGAAAACTACCTAAGAAGCGGTGGTCACGTACTCCGAGTGCAAGCATGGCGTTAGTGAGTTCGATTTCGCGGTGTGCACCAAGTCCATCATCGTTGCCGCTAGCAAGGTGAGAGAGTCCAGGAACAAGGACTTCGCCTTCTTCGCCCCGAGTGCAGGTAACAAGTGTGACCTGGGCACCCCGCGCGGCATACAACGCCATGGTTGCGCCATTATTAATCGTTTCATCATCGGGGTGGGCATGCACCAAGAGAATGCGATAACCCGTATATGAATCTCTCATTAATACACCGTACATGTCGGATCAATGTGCTTAGCCCAAGCAAGAACGCCGCCCTCAACATGTATTGCATCGCTAAAGCCAGCGTTTTTCAATATAGAAAGCGATGTTGCAGATCGCACACCCGAGTGGCAGTGCACGATGACCTGCCTATCTCGTGGCATTAGTGCGATTGCACTGCCATCTACAAATCGCGAGAGCGGAATCAGAACCGAGCCAGGGATGCGTACGATCTCAAACTCATGTGGTTCTCGCACATCTACTAATAGAAAATCATCTCCCTTATCCATCTTCGCCTTAAGTTCAAAAACATTGATCTGTGATGCAACAACTGGCGCGCAAAACGCCTCATAATCTTCGAGTAGGCCACGTTGAGTTGGATTATCTGCGCACATTACACACGCTGGATCTTTCGAAACTTTGATAGTGCGATAACTCATAGCTAGAGCGTCATAAACCATGAGCCAACCAATAAGTGGTTCACCGATTCCGGTAATGAGTTTGATCGCCTCTGTGGCTTGAATCGATCCAATCGATGCACACAACACTCCTAAAACTCCAGCTTCGGCGCAGTTGGGAGTATTAGCCGCTGGCTCTGGGTGAAGGCAGCGATAGCAAGGGCCATATTCAGCGAAGAAAACACTCGCCTGTCCATCGAAGCGAAGCACAGAGCCCCAAATATATGGCTTCTTTAAAAGTACGCAGGCATCGTTAATCAAATATCGCGTAGCAAAATTATCGGTACCATCAATAATTAAATCATAACCTTTAAATATCTCCAGCACATTTGATGTATCTAAACGCACTTCATGTGTGACTACTTCTACAAAGGGATTAATCTCAGCGATCTTCGCCTTTGCACTTTGCGTCTTGCTTCTGCCAATATCGCTCTGCCCATGAATAATTTGCCGCGCAAGATTTGATTCATCGACCGTATCAAACTCAACAATGCCAAGTGTTCCAACGCCTGCAGCCGCTAAATACATTAAAATCGGTGACCCTAAACCGCCCGCACCGACGCAGACAACTCTGGCGCCCTTGAGTCTTTGTTGACCCATTGATGAGAGCTGCGGAATAACCGTATGACGGCTGTATCGACGCATCTCATCGGCGCTTAGCGCGGGCATCGAATCTACCAACGGAGGGATTTTCATAGAAGGCTAATTCTGCCGTAGTCGCCCCTGTGTCGCTACTTTTTTGGAGGCTAAGTATTGGCACAAAAGATGAGATGCCCCCTACGATTGCACCAATGACTACTGCAGCTACATCTGATAAAGCGCGTTTGCCTCGAGATGAGCGCCGTGCGCTCCTGCTATCGGCTGCCCTTGAGGTCTTCACTATCGCTGGTTATCACTCTGCAGCCATGGATGAGATCGCCGATCGCGCAAACGTCAGTAAGCCAGTTTTGTATCAGCACTTTCCTTCCAAGCTCGAACTCTATTTAGCTGTTCTTGATCTGCACATCGACTCACTTGTTTTTGAAATTCAAAGAGCGATCGCATCGACACCAGATAATGCAAATCGCGTGCATGCAACTGTTGATGCTTACTTTGCCTTCATTGAAAAAGACGGTGAAGCATTTCGATTGCTATTTGAAAGTGACATGAGTGTCGAACCATCTGTTCGCGAGCGACTCAATCGCATGACATACGACTGTGCAGCCGCGGCCAGTGCCGTTATCTCACTCAATACCGGGCTTCCCCGAGAGGCTTCAATGCTGCTGGGGGTCGGAATGATTGGTTATGCCCAAGTCACAGCACGCCATTGGTTAGACCGAGACAGCACATTGACTCGCGAACAAGCAGTAGAGCTCGTTAACAACATGATGTGGAGAGGTATTTCTGGTTTTCCACGCAATTAAAGGCCGATAGGATTAACCCTATGAACGTTAAGAAGAATGAAGTCGCTGTGAAATCAGAGGTCCGCATCGCTGTTACTCGCGTTGCTAGCGACATCGTTTTTGAGAGCGCAATGAGCACAACGGATATTAAGAACGCAGTCACTGAGGCGCTGGTATCTGGCAAGCCACTTACCTTAAGTGATGTGCGCGGCCATGAGATTATCGTTCCGGCAGACAAGATTGGTTTCGTCGAAGTCGGCGAATCGCCATCGCGTCGTGTCGGCTTCGGCGCCGCATAACGTGTCACTGACCTTCGCCGAGCTTGCACTTCGCCCACAAACTATTGAGGCGCTGCATGCCCATGGATTCACTGCACCCTTTGCAATTCAAGAGATGGTTCTGCCCATCGCACTTGATGATGGCGATGTCATTGGACAAGCAAAGACAGGTACAGGGAAAACCTTAGCCTTTGGAATTCCAGTTATCGAACGCGTCATTGCCCCGCATGATCCCGAGTGGGCAGATTTTGCAACCAAGGGAATGCCACAGGTATTAATCGTTGTTCCGACTCGCGAACTGTGCACGCAGGTCACGCGCGATATCGAAGAGCTAGCTAGCAACCGTGGAATCCGCACATTGGCCGTTTACGGTGGACGCGCATTCGAACCTCAGATCGAGGCGCTGCAAACCGGAGTTGAAATAGTTGTCGGAACTCCAGGGCGATTATTAGATCTATCTCGGCAAGGCCAGTTAAAGTTGAAAGAGGTTTCACGTCTTGTCTTAGATGAGGCCGATGAAATGTTAGATCTTGGCTTCTTGCCCGATGTTGAAAAGATTTTGGCAAATACTCCCAAGCGCACACAGACAATGCTTTTTTCAGCGACGATGCCTGGAGACATTATCGCCCTAGCTAGACGCTTTATGAATCAACCGATTCATATTCGCACGCAAGATAGCGAAGATGAGGGCGCAGTCGTAAAAAGCGTCGAACAACATGTTCTGCGCGCACATGCCATGGATAAGATTGAAATGCTCGCCCGTATTTTGCAGGCCGATGGGCGTGGACCGACAATTGTTTTCTGTCGTACAAAGCGCACCTGCCAAAAGACGGCCGATGATCTTATTGAGCGTGGATTTAGAGCCGACGCGATCCATGGCGACCTTGGCCAAGGTGCGCGCGAAAAAGCCTTAGGTGATTTCAAAGCCGGTAAGTCAGATGTTCTCGTTGCAACCGATGTCGCCGCACGTGGAATCGATATTGAAGGAATCACTCACGTGATTAACTATCAATGTCCAGAGGATGAGAAAACATATGTCCACCGCATTGGACGTACTGCCCGTGCCGGCGCAGATGGAATCGCCGTGACATTTGTTGATTGGGACGAGCTCGCGCGTTGGAAAATGATTAATCAAGTTCTCGAACTTGGATTGGCCGAGCCCGAAGAGACCTACTCATCATCGCCACATCTCTTTGAGGTTCTTAATATTCCTACTGGCTCAACTGGCCGCATGGTTAAAGCTAAGCCAGTTGTACGTGTCGAAAGCAAAGGCTCATCTGCACCACGCAGAGATGCAGCCCCGCGCAAAGCCGCACCACCCAAGGAAAAAGTTGAGCGAACTCGTTCAAGGACTAAGAAGTTCAAAGAAAGCTAAGCTGCTGTAAATACTCGAATCGCATCTACAAGCATCTGCACTGCAATCGCGGCGAGTAATAAACCGGCAATTCGAGCTACCAAAGTAACTCCAGCCTCTTTAATCACTTTTAAGATCATTGTTGATGCCATCAAGGCCACTGCGATTGCAATATGAACCCCAACAACGGCGGCAATTAATCCGATAATCCGTGAAGGTGTATCGGCGCTTTGCACGAAGATCATCGTTGCAACGATTGCACCTGGACCTGCAAGCAGCGGTGTTCCGAGCGGGACTAATGCAATGTTTCCATCAGACTTCGCCCCTTTACCGCCGCCTGTGCCACCAGTTAATAAATCAAGTGAGATAATAAGCAAGAGCAGTGCGCCTGCAGCTTGCAAAGCGGCCATGGAGATATTGAGATAACTCAGAATAAAGCGGCCAAATAAAGCAAAGAGCGTAATGACAGAGAAAGAAACTGCCGCGGCTTTAATAGCTAGAACTCTTCGCTCTTTAGGTGACTTCTGTGCAACTAGTGCTAAAAATATAGGTGTGGCACCTGGTGGATCCATGATTACAAAGAGGGTCACAAAGGATTGAATTGCAAATGTAAGTGCGCTGATTTGAACTGCCTTCATGCCCGTACCACCCGTCGTTGATCAGCAAGTGACTCTAACTTTTCCCATTGATCAGGAGCGGTCTGAAATTCAGCTAATGAATTAAGTTTACCGTTACCGTGGTAGTCGCTGGCACCAGTTATAACAAGCCCTAATTCCTTAGCAACTACCCGTAGCATCGCGCGCTCGTCGGGGTTTTGGTCACGATGATCAACTTCGATGCCATTTAGCCCGGCAGCTACTAAATCGGAAAAGTCAGCTGCCTTAAGAATCTGACCCCGATGGGATGCAAATGGGTGTGCGATCACTGCGACTCCCCCAGCGGCACGGATCATGGCAATGGCATCTACTGGAGTTGGTGCTGCATGGGAGAGATAAAAAGCAGAGTCATTGTTGAGCATTCCCTGAAAAGCCTCGTCACGGGAGTTAATAATCCCTTTATTAACTAATGCATCGGCTAAATGTGGGCGCCCGAGAGTTGCACCAGTTGGGCGCGCAGCTTCAACATCATCCATTGAAATATCTATCCCCGCCGCCCGCATCTTTTCAATCATCTTTCGCATACGGGGTAGTCGTCCATCACGAGTTTCTTCAAGCATCGTCTGCATCTTTTTATTGTCGCCATCAAAGAGCAGGGCCAACATGTGCACACTGGTTCCATCATTGGTCAGACATGAAATCTCACTACCTAAAGCTAGGCGGATGCTCCCCCGCACCGTTTGCACCGCTTCTTGCCAACCCGATGTCGTATCGTGATCAGTAAGGCCAAGAAGGGTTATTCCTAGGGAAATCGCTTTATTTACTAGCTCACGTGGGCTATCGGTTCCGTCGCTCTTATTCGTGTGCGTATGCAAATCAATCATGGTGTTATCTCTACCTGTGCGCTGCGTGTACGAGTGACTACCAAAACGCATCCAATTAAAATAAGTGCGATACCAGGCAAAATTCCTAGCGGTGGCTTCTGTCCCATCCACCACACAGCTAGCACCGAACTAATCGGAACTTCAAAGAAGATAATAAGTGAAACGATGGCTGGTGATACACGTTTGAGTGCAGCGTTAAACATTGTGTGACCAAGAATTTGTGCGCCAATAACTAAGCCCAACAAAATCCACCATTCACGGGCACTAAAGTTAAAGAGCGAATACCCAGATACAAGAGTGATTGGTAAGGCCGTTATTGCGCACACGAAATAGCAGATGCTCGTATATGTAGTTGTCTCAACGGTTCTTTGGGCCCTAGATCCGGCCATCATGTAGAGCGCGGCAAGGGCCGCTGAAATAAGTGCGGCAACATCACCCAAGAAAGATCGAAGTGATATCTGTAGATCGACCCCAGAGATCAGTAGCACACCAGAAAAACTTACGAGCATGCCTAGCCAGACCTTAGATGGAATATGTCCGCCACTCATTTTCACAAAGAGCGCAGCAAATATTGGCTGCAATGCAACTAGAGCGGTACCAGCTGCAACAGTTGTCCAACGCATCGCTAGAAAGAAACCCATAAAATGTGTCGCTAGTAGAACTCCAGCAATCACCGACCACTTCACACCGTTGCGATTAATGCTATGGCGAAGGGCAAATGGCAGAGTTAACAATGAGCCGCCTAGATTTCTCCAAAATATCAACGTCGGAATCGGCATAGCGCTCATGGCAATTAATGGCCCCGATGTACCAATGCCAATCGTTCCCATAGCAAGGCGGATGAGGTCAGGGCGTGCAGGTATGGCTGTATGGCTATCGCGGATATGTTGCCCGCTCTCTAACTGTTCGCCTGCACTCATAAGACAAAGGTACCCTTATCCCATGAGCGGCAATCTCCTAAACCGAGTATTTCTCGCCCGTCTTGCAGGCACTGCGGTCTTTGACCCAAACGGTGACCCAGTAGGAAAGGTGCGAGATGCTGTTGCGACCCTTCGCACAAATAATCTTCCACCTCGCGTCTTGGGTTTTGTCGTCGAAGTTCCTTTGCGCCGCCGTGTATTTGTACCAATCACCCGTGTTACTTCGATTGAAAGTGGAGCAGTTGTTATTACCGGTCTACTTAATATGCGACGCTATGAAACACGTCCCGGTGAGGTTCTAGTCCTTGGTGACATGCTCGATCGTTCAATTACTCTCGTTGCATCCAATGAGGTTGTAACCGTTGAAGATATGGGAATGGAACAAAATCAGACCGGTGATTGGCTTATTAATAAGGTACACATCATGCGCCCAGGTCGTGGACTTCGCCGTAAGGGTGCAACCTCTACTGTTTCTTGGGAAGAAGTAATTGGCTTTGCACACACCGAGCAAAATCAAGGCATTACAAATCTACTTTTAACTTTAGCTAACTTACGTGCCGCTGATTTAGCGACCGTATTGCAGGACTTACCACCTAAGCGCCGAGTCGAAGTCGCTGGCGCACTTGCCGATGAGCGCCTAGCTGATGTACTAGAAGAGATGGATGAAAATGCCCGCGTCTCACTCTTAGCCGAGCTTGAAGGTGAACGCGCTGCAGATGTTTTGGGTGAGATGGATCCAGATGATGCCGCCGATTTATTACGTGAGATCGGTCAGGAGCGCGCCGAAGCGCTTATCGAATTAATGGAGCCTGCGGATGCCGAAGATGTTCTGCGTCTGATGAACTATGAGGATTATTCAGCCGGCGGAATGATGACGACCGAACCAATTGTTATGAGCGCTGATTACTCAGTTGCCGATGCGCTTGCCGCAGTACGTCAACAAGAGATTTCACCGGCGTTGGCATCGCAGATTTTTATCACCCGACAACCCCTTGAAACACCTACGGGACGCTTTATTGGCACAGTGCATTACCAACGTTTATTGCGCGAACCACCTTCTACTCTCTTGGGTTCAATCGTGGATACTCACTCTCGCGGTATTAAGCCAGATGCATCCCTGCATGAGGTTTCATCACACTTAGCAAGTTACAACATGCTCTCGCTGCCTGTAATTGATTCTAACGATCGCTTGCTAGGTGCCATAACAGTCGATGACGTTCTCGACCACTTACTGCCAGAAAACTGGCGTCATGACCATCGCGAGAAATCGCCCGTTGAATACAAGGAGGTTTAGTCATGGCACGTAGCTTCGGTTTAGATACACCACGCGAGACCCGACGGACTCTGCGACCAAACTTTGATCCTGAAACATTTGGGCGCTTATCAGAGCGCTTCGCACGATTCTTAGGTACTGCACGCTTTTTGGTCTACATGAGCGCCTTCGTTCTTACTTGGATTATATGGAACTTCGTTGCACCTAAAGATCTGCGCTTTGATGACTATCCATTTATCTTCTTAACACTCATTCTCTCATTGCAGGCATCATATGCAGCACCTCTAATCCTGCTGGCACAAAATCGACAGGCCGACCGCGACCGAATTCAGCTCAATGAGGATCGCGCACGTAACGAGCGCAGTATCGCCGATGCCGAATACTTGACCCGTGAAATTGCAACGCTTCGAATCTCACTTGGTGAGGTTGCCACCCGCGACTTTGTACGTGGTGAGCTTTCAGGTTTTGCCAAAGAGGTTGTTACCGAACTACGTAGCGATTCCCAATCGGACTCCGAGTAAAGACTTACTTCGCTTTATTAATTTTTCGGCAATCTCATAAAGAACTTTCGCACTGGCTGACTCGGGGTCAGAGATTACAACTGGAACACCAGCATCTCCGCCTAAGCGAAGATCAACGCTAAATGGAATCTTGCCGAGCAATGCAACATCGCTTCCAACTAATTGAGATAGGCGTTTAGCTGTCTCTTCTCCGCCACCATTTCCAAAGAGTGAAACAAGGGCTCCTGTTGCCGGATCTGTGTACTCAGACATATTTTCAACGACACCGATTACTTGCTGATGAATCTGGTGTGCGATTCGACCTGCGCGCTCGGCCACTTCAGCGGCTGCAACTTGCGGGGTTGTCACAACCAAGATTTCGGAGGTTGGAATTAACTGACCGAGAGAGATTGCAAGATCACCAGTGCCAGGTGGTAAATCGATGAGTAAGAGATCTAAATCCCCCCAATAGGCATCGGATAAGAGCTGCTCAAGGACTCGGTGCAGCAGTGGTCCGCGATAGGCGACGGCATCGCTGCGCTCTGGCTTAAACATCTCCATTGAAACGGTTTTTACACCAAAGGATTCGAGCGGGATAAACATTTGATCGATCGCCGTTGGCCGCTTGCCCATGAGGCCCATTAAGCGCGGAATCGAGTGGCCGTAGACATCGGCATCGAGGATCCCAACGCGCAGACCCTTTTGAGCCGCTGCAACTGCAAGGTTGACCGTGACGGAGGATTTTCCAACTCCACCTTTACCAGATGCGATTCCGATTACTCGAGTGAGTGAATCAGGTTGGGCAAATGGAATAAATTTTTCGCGACCATTGCGCATTATCTTCTTTACATTATCGCGCTGTTCTTGTGACATAACACCAAAGGTTAAATGAACGGATTTGACACCATCAACGGCTGAAACCGCGCTAGTAATATCACTGCGCAATCGATCCTGCATTGGACAGCCCGATATCGTTAAGAGAATCGAAACAGAGACACTGCCATTCTCCTCTTTAAGATCATCGACCATTCCAAGATCGGTAATCGATCGATGAAGTTCGGGATCCTGTACGGCCTTTAAAGCAGCCGCTACTTGATCAAGTAGACTCATATGAGATCTGGATCAATCCGCGCCTCGGGACGCCTCGTTCTTGCCATAGGTTTATCCTCCATAAGATGGGCTAACTGCTTCTTAACAAATGTCTTTGGGTGAAGATCGGCAGGCTGTAGATTTTCAAATCCCGGTCCTAGATTCTCCTTTAACTCAGCCGTTGCCGTTTGTGAGAGTGCGCGTAACTTCTTCATCATCTTGGCAGCCTCTACTGCCACCTTTGGTAGGCGCTCTGGTCCAACTAAAATCATCGCCAAAACAGCAAGACCTAAGAGTTCCCCCGCACCGATATCAAAGAACATGCCCTTAGCCTATCTGCAACGACGTAGTTAGTCTTTTGCCGCGATTAAGGCCACTGTGGCTGAAAACTCTTTGCCATCACGCACATATGTAATCCTGACGCGATCTCCAACGTTCTTGGATCGAACGGCAACGATGAGCTCTTCGGCGGCATTTATCTCACGATCTCCAAATTTGATGATGATGTCACCTTGCTTTACGCCCGCCTTTGCTGCCGGCCCGCCAGCCATGACTCCAGTACTGGATTTGGCAACGAGTGCGCCAAGGCCCCTAAAGTTCATATCTAATGAGACGCCTAAGACTGGATAGGTAGCTTTGCCATTCTTGATTAATTGATCGGCGGTTTTGCGCGCTTGATTAATTGGAATCGCAAAGCCTAAACCGATTGAACCTGTCTGCGAAGTTGAACCAAGGGATGCGATTGCAGAGTTAACACCAATGACGGCTCCCGTTGAATCAACGAGTGGGCCCCCAGAGTTGCCAGGATTGATTGCCGCATCGGTTTGCAGCGCGTTAATAAATGAGTTCTCAGATACAGATCCGCCGGCTGTAACTGGACGGTTCTTTGCACTAATGATTCCAAGGGTTACTGTTCCAGATAATCCAAGGGGCGAGCCAATTGCAATAACTGAATCTCCGACGGCGACCATATCGCTATCACCAAACTGCAACGCCGGTAAATTTGCCGCGACGATCTTTAAGACTGCTAAATCATAAGATGCATCGCGGCCTACGATTTTTGCATTGTAAACATCTCCATTATTGAGTGTGACACGTAAGGTGCCCCCTGATTGTGCTACCGATGCAATGACGTGGTTGTTAGTCAAAATATATCCGCCGCTATCGATGATAAAGCCTGAGCCTGTACCACCACTATCGCTAGTGCGAGTAGTAATTGAAACAACCGATGGCAGAACTCGCGCAGCGATTCCGGCGACAGAGTCTGGCGCTCTTTCAATAACGCTCGATGAAGAAACTAGATTCGCATGCCTAAATAATGTGCCGCCCGTTGCATTGACACCTAAGAGGCCACCGATGCCACCGGCGAGTAGTGCAACTAAAACGACCGTGCCCCGTGGAGTTTTTCTAGAACGCGACCCTTGCCACCAAGGTGGGGCAACAAGTGACCTCTTTGTACGGGGAAATATCATGGCTTTATTTTGCTACAACTTAGTAGCGACTAACAAACCATCGCCCGATGAAATCAAGGTACTCACCCAATGCTCTGTATCGTTTTTAATGATTTTCCCAGCATCGCGCAGCGAAACCGTCTTTGAATCACGCTGGGCTGGATCGCAGACTTTGGATCCCCCAAAGAAGTTATCGATTACTAACGCCCCGCCGCTTCGCAAAATACGGTGTGCTTCACCGATTACAAAAGCCAAATCCTCTGGGTTGTGGCGCAGTACCACGAGGTCATAGGCGCGATCGGTGAGTTTTGAGATTACATCTAGAACGGAGTTAGTAATGAGGCGGTATCGCGTCTGGGCAATATCGGCATCGTTAAAGGCCATCTTTGCAATCCGGGTATGTTCCATCTCATCATCAATAGATGTCAAGGTTCCGCTATTGAGCATTCCATCGAGCAGCCACAGACTTCCAACACCTGAACCTGTACCAACTTCTACGACCGACTGCGCCGACAATGTAAAGGCTAAATGACGAAGATAGGCACCGGCTCCGGGTGTTACATCTACTGCACCGAGCTCGACCCCACGTGCACGTGCCTGTGATTTAAAGTGATCTTCGGCGATAAAGTTTTCAGCGTACGAATGTGGATCGGTTTTCATCACAGTGACATGATCCATTGAGTCAATAAGCGAACCCCATAGCCTGTACCGCCCTTTGGATTTTCTCCTGCATCGACTTCGCTACGACCAGTGCCTGCGATATCTAGATGCAACCAGCGGCGATTACCAGCGAAGTGCTCGAGAAATAGCGCGGCGGTCACTGAACCAGCGGAATAATTAGCGTGGCTAGCATTGTGGTTAAAATCTGCAATATCGCTCACTAATGAATCTTTATAGTCATCAATTAACGGCATGCGCCAGACACGATCCCCCGAATCGCTGCCGGCCTTTTCAAACTGCGCAGCAAGCTTGTCATCACGTGTGTACATCGCAGCAAACTGTCGGCCAAGTCCACGTGTCACAGATCCCGTAAGTGTTGCAATGTCGATTAAATAATCAGGATCTAAATTAATGTCGGCATATGCCAGACCGTCGGCTAAGACTAAGCGGCCCTCTGCATCGGTATTGATTACTTCAACGGTTGTTCCTCCATAATGTTTAATAACATCACTAGGGCGCTGGGCAGTGGCAGAGATAGCGTTTTCGGCGCACATCATGAGAGCGGTAACGCGGACATTGGGTTGTAGTTCTTCAAGGGCTGTGAGTGTTGCAAGAATCGCTGCAGCTCCTGCCATATCCGACTTCATAGGAATCATTGAATCGTATGGGCGCTTGAGTGAAACTCCGCCCGTATCAAAAGTGATTCCCTTGCCGACTAATACAACATGCGGAAGTGGGCCGTGAGATCTCTTTTTATCTTTAGGTGCGTAGGCTACTTCTATAAAGCGTGGGCCTGGCTTTGGTGATGAGTTCCCGACGGCGCGCAGGCCACCAAAATCTTTGAGCTCTTTTCCACTTAAGACATTGACCTTTAATCCATTTGATTTGGCGAACTCTTGCGCTTGTGTAGCCATCCACTCAGGAGTCTTAATATTAGAAGGCGTATGGACCATATCGCGAGCGCGCGCAACCGCTTTCGCAAAAACATTAGCACCATTGACTATCTCCTTGTCATCACTTGCTACTAAGAATGTAGGAACATCGGCGGGTTTTCCGCTCTTTAAACTCCATAAGTAGGCACCCATCGTTAGCGAGATTGCATGTGCGGCGATTTCAGTTTTCTTAACTGCGCATGCCGAATAAACAGTTAAGTTTTTGCCACGGACTTTTCGAGCGATTGCTGTTGCTGCAACTCGCAAGGCAGCCGGCGTTGCATCACCAATAAATGTTAAGTAAATACGTTCGGTCGAGCAGTCATTGGCGCTGACTGGGATTTCAAATATCTCACCGGGTTTTCCAGCCGGTGAAAAGAAAGAGAGTTCATCTGCTAGATCTATCTTGAAGTGGTCTTCAATATCTCTAATGATTGTGCCAGGGCCTTGAAAAATAAAACCATCGGCGCCATCGCTGATATAAGCCAGTGCAATGACATCGGCAGAAGTAGCTGCGCTAAGTTTTACTGGTGCAGCGTTAAGTATTGAAGACATGCGATGAAGGCTATCGCCTGCAGATGCTTTACTTCTTAACTAAAGCGACCGCGGCATGAAGTGCGGCGCTGAGATTATTTGCTTCCTCGGGGTTGAGCTCGACGACTAGACGTCCACCGCCCTCGAGAGGGATTCGCATGACCAACGAGCGAGCCTCCTTGGTGACCTCCATTGGACCATCACCTGTGCGGGGTTTCATGGCTGCCATGGGAAGACTCCTCTTAAATATCGGGCGGGCAAATGCAAGGGAGTAAGTATCTCGCATTAGATGCGCTGGTGGGAAATCGAAGTTAGAGCCCGAGAAGTGCGCTAAGTCGGGCCTTTCCTGAGGCAATGACGGCATCAACGGCGCGTACGGGTACCGATAAGAGCTCGGCGATCTCGGCCGAGGACAGTGATCGTAAGTAGTGCATCGTCAAGATGAAGCGCTCCTCTTCGGGCAGGGATGCCAGAACCTCTGCCAAAGTTGTGGGCGCACTCATGGGATAAGGCTACTGGTCAGGGCTTGGGGGTTGGCCCCATATAGGTATTAGCAAAATGTCCGTGCAAAGCGGGCCAGTGAAATGCGCACGCCGATAAATAGGGCTGGTGAAATAAGTATAAATATCGGGCGAGGCGCCAGAACTTCTTCCGACCAATCAAATCGAGTATGGGTTGAATCAATTTCAATGAGCTGGAAGCGACCTGTGCCTTTAATGAAATCTCCTGTGTGAACGACGTCACATAGTTGCGGTGGGGCCCAAGCAGTTACTTCCATTGTGTCTAAAATGCCAAGCTTTTTAACTCCAGTAAATGCACTAATTCTCGTTCCAACTCCACTTTGAATTTCAGATGTAACCCAGACCTTAGTCTGCAACATCCAATCCCCTTGCCTCTCCCAATCGGCTAAGGCATCCCAAACCCTTTGAATCGGAGCACTAATAGTTAAAGATATTGCTAAGTGGTTACTCCTCATTGCCTACAAGCTTCAAGTGCATCATCGACGGTAGTTGTCCATTTAATTAATTCGCGCATACCTGGCTTAATAAAATTCTCGGACTCTAAGTGAATCACTAATTCATGTAGTGGGTCATAAACTCCAAATGGATCGAGAATTACGACTGGCTTGTTATGGAATTTTAAATAACGCCCTACCCATATTTCGAAAAACTCCTCGAGTGTTCCAGCGCCGCCTGGCAAGGTAATAAAGGCATCAGAAATATCAGTGATCATGGCTTTGCGCTCGCCCATAGTTTCAACGACATGTAGTTCATCGTTGTCATGATCTACAAACTCAATGTCAACGAGTGCTTGTGGAATAACACCAACAGTTCGACCCTTAACTGCGCGCGCGCCCCGCGATACTGCCCCCATCATGGAGATATGACCGCCACCGGTGACTAGCTCCCAGGATGCAGAACCGATTCCTTCGCCCAATTGATAGGCGAGTTCAACATATTTTGGGTCGATAGTTGACGAGGATGAACAAAAGACCGCGATGCGCATGCTAGAAAGAATAGGGGTTAGGCTTAGGACATGACGACCATCGCATCTGGCCACGCAATCACAACAATCTCACACGGCAAGCTTCTCGATGCATGGTTCCCAGCTCCAGTACTTGCACCCCTCAATCCAGTAGTTCCTCCTGAACTCACCGCTCTCATTGGGCGTGATGATGCACGTGATGTCAGCCGCGAAATAGCGAGTCTAGAAATTGATATCTCAGCCCCACCAACTTCTGCTCTGGATGCTTATCTACGCCTACATCTCTTATCGCATCGATTAATTAAGCCTCACGGGGCAAACCTTGATGGCATCTTTGGACTACTGAACAATGTTGTGTGGACATCGGCCGGCCCGTGTGCAGTTGAGGATTTCGAGCTCACACGCGCGCGCTTAAAAGCTGCCCATGGTCATGTCACAGTACTTTCTGTCGATAAGTTCCCACGAATGGTTGATTACGTTGTTCCGACTGGAGTGCGCATCGCAGATGCCGATCGTGTCCGCTTAGGTGCACACCTGGCACCAGGCACAACAATCATGCACGAAGGCTTTGTTAACTTTAACGCCGGTACTTTGGGCACTTCGATGGTCGAGGGACGTATATCTGCTGGGGTAGTTGTAGGCGATGGCAGTGACGTTGGTGGTGGCGCATCGATTATGGGCACATTAAGTGGTGGTGGAAAACAAGTTATCTCAATCGGTGAAAAAACTCTGCTCGGTGCAAACTCTGGCTGCGGAATATCACTCGGAGATAACTGCGTAATCGAAGCCGGGACCTATATCACTGCCGCATCAAAGCTTCGTCTGCCCGATGGTGAGATCGTAAAGGCTGCAACGCTATCGGGTGCTAATAATCTCTTGTTCCGTCGTAACTCCCTCGATGGCGCACTTGAAGTAGTAAGTCGCACTGGTACATGGGGTGGACTTAACTCAATTCTGCACGCTAACTAAATCAAAGTATGCAGATGGAATCTTCGTCCGACTTCTAAATGTTTCACCGCGAATCGTAAATTGAACTCCAGCACTTGATGTCGCACGGATCTGTCCTACCGTTCCGCTCTCATTTCGTGACAATACTTCTAGCTTTACAACATCGGGCAGTAAAAATGCCGCTGCAATGACTGGCTGCGTTACCACCCGATCCCACGCAACAAATCGTGGGTTCAGAGCTATATCTAAGCTCGCGGGATCATCGACAATCTGCGTATACGACTTGGCGCTACCCCAGGCGTTGAGTGCGAGTTCGGTTTTGCCACCCGATGACGAGAAGAAGTAGGCGGTAATAGGCAGGCCTTCCTGCGTGATTACTAGCCCTGCACTCTCTAAGACAGTTTGTTTCCACACGAGGCCGAATTTCAATTCCAGCTCTTTGGCATAGCCTAAAAACATCTGATCTGAAATCTCACCATATAAATCACAATCACAGAGAGCTCTGTAGATTCCCGCCTTGCTCAGGGCATACGTGCGTGATGCAATCGCCTGAGCCCGCAGTGCAGCCAACGGCCAATATGAAGGCATCTCACTTATGCCCCACAGATACTCATCACTAAGGCGCAGTGAATTTGTGAGCTCTAATCGATATCCCAAGACGGGGTCTTTTACTGCGCGTACCTGCATCTGTCCATAGCGATACTTCCTCGTTACTCCATTGTGATTAACAGAGATTAGGGCATCGATTCCAGATAGATATCGCGTACCGCTCCAGCGAATCGTGAAGTTACGGCTCTTAGCAAAGCCCGTTATTTTCTTGCCTGTGCTCATAGTTGGCACAACGCTGGCACCTAAAACTGAGAGATTTAAAGATGCCTTACTTGAAAAAACAGCGATTGGCACTGCATCAACTTGATCACCGATATCACCGCTAAAGAGTTGGACAAGTGCACCGTTAGTGTTTGTTGAAATCTTTGCGCTGGTGAGCAAATGACCGATATTGACCCGCACAATCTTTGAATCATCAACTGGTTCGATCACAACATCTTTATAGAAGTATTGAAGAATCTGCGTCGAGCTCGCCCCGGCCAGCGCCATAGATCTCGCGCCCATCTGAGACATACCAACGCCGTGACCATATCCCGAGCCATGAAATGAAAAACTTGAAGGGATATCTGCCGCCGATGCAGAGTTTGTTATTGATGAAGCCAGAAGAAGAAGTGCGAGAAGTTTTCTAGACATCCTCATCGATAGCTGCGCTCTTTCCGACCTGTAAAAACTCTTGGTAGGCATCGATCGTCGTATCGGGGGCGCCGCGTTGGACTAACTTGCCCTTGTGTATCCATGCAACGTCATTGCATACATCGCGCAGAGTGGCCATTGCATGGCTGACAAGAATCAAGGCCCGATCATCACTGCGCAGCTCTTTGATGCGGTTAAGTGACTTCTCTTTAAACTTGGCATCACCTGTGCTCAGGGCTTCATCGACGATCAAGATATCTGGGCGAACCGTAGCCGCGACTGAAAAAGCTAAGCGAGAGAACATTCCCGATGAATATGTGCGCATGGGTGCATCGATAGCCTCTCCTAGCTCGGAGAAATCTGCGATCTCTTGGAAATGGCTTTCGATCTCATCGCGTGACATGCCCGCAGCTAAGCCCCCGAGAAAGACATTGTCACGACCAGACATCAATGAATTAAAGCCAACGCCTAAAGCCAGCAATGTGCTGACGCTGCCAAAGACTTCGATACGGCCTTGTGATGGCGGGATGATTCCGGCGATAACACGCATCATTGAGGATTTACCTGCACCGTTTGTTCCGATGACACCTAATACTTGGCCGTATTCGACATCGAGATTTACATTATCGAGCGCTCTAATCACACGCGTATGTTTTGACCCACGTCCTAAAGATTTAACGCGTGCCTTTAACGTTGGTCTGCGATCGATTGCAGTTGTGTATGTAAGACCTAGACCGCGAACTGAAACTGCGATCTCATTGGTCTTGTGCGAGTTAGAGACGGACGGCAAATTCACGCTCCCTTGAAAGAAAGAAATAAGTACCGATTAGAAATACTCCGATTGCCCACGCTAGACCCGCTAGCAAGCTCGATACCTGGGGGGCTTGCCCATGTACTAGTACACGAGACCAACTATCGAGAATTGGAAAGAGTGGGTTGAGAACTTCTAGCGCCATTAACTTTGGTTTAAGCGCCGATGCCTCGTAGAGAATCGGTGAAAGATATAGAAGTGAACGAGTTAAGTAAGGCAGGAAGCTGGCGATATCACGGAAGTAAACATTGATACATGAGATTGTGATCGCAAGACCTAAGGCAAGTAACATCGCAATCAGTAGGACTGGAAATGCCCAGAGCATCTGCCAAGAAAAGGGCAGACCTACAATGGTGCGGATAATGAGGAAGACAACGAGCGTAGGAAGGAATTTAAACACTGCGATAACAACTGCAGATATTGGCAGCATGATCCGTGGGAATGCAGTGTTAAGAATGAGGCGTTGACCGGCGGTAATTGATTTGACTCCGCCCGTCAGTGAGTTTGCAACGAGATAAAAGAGGAAAAGCGTCGCCGTCAAATGTGCATAGCGCGTTGCATCAGATGCCCCACCGATGATGACAATAAGCAGGAAATACACCGCTGAGAGCAGCAGTGGATTGAGTACCAGCCATAGTTGGCCAAAGACTGAGTCAAAGTGTTGTTCGCGAAGTTCAGAGCGCGAATACTCAGAGATGAATGTTCGACGCGACCAGAGTGATTTCCAATATCGAATTAAAGGTGGCAGACCCGCCGTAAATGGCTCATAGACCTGCAACGGTGCGCTCACGGTCGTAAGGCTACCTTACGGTGCAAGTGACTGCGGCGAAGTAAGGAAGCCCGTCCCCCAACACATATGCATAGTCAGAAGAATGAGCGGTAAAGAGATGATTTCACCCAAAGACTTTCCGATCACAATCGATGCCAGCAGAATAAAGAGTGCATAAACAAGGGCTGGAATAAGAAAGATCGACGATATGAAAGCACCGAGAATTATCGATAGTGCAGATACTAGAACTGTAAAAGGTGGAGCTAAATATCTGTAGTTAATTGTTCCTTCGTGGCGGCGTGAAACAATACGTCGCCAACGACCGTACTCGAAGTATTGGCGAGCAAGGGCACTCACTGTTGAACGGGGACGATAGGTAACAACTAAGCGGGGATCAAAGTAGATGACACCGCCCACAGCACGCAGACGAAAATTCAACTCCCAATCCTGGGCGCGAGTAAAGCGTTCATCAAAACCACCAACTGCAAGTAAGGCCTCTTTTCTAAAGGCCCCTAAATAAACAGTATCAACGGCGCCTGCGATACCGCCTGTATGAAAACGTGATACACCAACTCCGAGTGGACTGCGCATCGCACGTGCAACTGCGCGCTCAAATACACTCTTGCCCACTGCTGCCATTACACCACCTACATTAACGGCGCCGCTCTGGGTGAGAATCTCTAAAACTAGAGACAAGTAGTTATGTGGAATCTCTGAGTGGCCATCGACGCGCACAATATTTGAATACTGTGATTTCTTGACTGCAAGATTTAATCCTGTGGCAGTACGTCCAGTGGGATTTGCAACAATAACTACTCGTGAATCAGCCTGTGCCAGAGTTTGAGCAATGGCTTCGGTTCCATCCGAGGATGGCCCAATCGCCAAAACTACTTCGAGTGGGCCGTGAAAATCCTGTGACAAGATCGCACGTACAGAGTCAGCTAAGTGCGCAGCCTCATTGCGCACCGGAAGAATTACTGAGATTTCACGCTTCGGTGAGCCATATAACTCGTTTGCTGATGTCGTCATAACCCCACCACCGTATCGCTGAAGTAGTCTTCGCCTGTGAAAGCGACGCGACCTATTCGGATTATTACCTCACTCTCGCTCGCCGTCGTCGCGATCTCGGCCATCGCGTGGCTGGGTCTAGGTCAGGTTAGCGGTGCAATTGACCGCATCGATGTCTTTGGCTCACTTGGTAAGCGCCCAGATAAACCATCGACTGCACTTAACTATTTACTCGTTGGCTCTGATACTCGCGAAGGTCTAACAAAAGAGCAGTCCAAACTCTTGCGTGTTGGAACAACTAAAGCCGCCGCCGGTGCGCGCTCTGACACCATGCTATTAATACACATCAGTAAGTCACGCGATAAGGCCACAATTATTTCAATTCCGCGTGACTCGTTTGTAACAATTCCAGAGCACAAATCATCGATTTATAAAGATCGAACCGTTGCCGCCGCTAATGGCAAAATCAACTCAGCCTTTGCCTGGGGCGGTGCACCACTGCTTATCCAAACAATTGAAAATGAAACCGGTGTTCGTATCGATCACTATGTAGAGATCGGTTTTGCTGGTTTTGCTGGAATGGTTGATTCACTCGGTGGAATCGAAGTCTGTTCAAAGAAAGATATCAACGATCCCAATAGTCACTTAGTTATGAGTGCAGGTGTACACACCCTCGATGGAATCGAAGCGCTTAAATATGTGCGTACGCGTGACTTTGATGGAATGGGTGACTTGGGCCGTATGCAACGCCAACAGCAGTTCATAAGCGCTGTACTGCGCAAAGTTACGAGCACTGGCGTACTGCTCAATCCAGTTAAGTTAATAAGCTTCTTTAACGCGGCAATAGCAACGGTCAAGACCGATTCGCAGCTCAACAGCGGTGATTTAATCACTCTGGCTAGACAGCTAAAGAATCTCTCCGCGAGCAAGGTCCGCACTCTCACAATTCCACTTAGTAACACCAATGCTCGCGTACCTGGACTTGGTTCAGTTGTTATATGGGACGAGGTTTTAGCCCCCGATCTCTTTAATCGTCTGCGTGAAGATCTACCTCTCGTTGATGAGCTCACGCCTTCACCGTCGGCATCATCTAGCGCCTCTGCTACACCGACAATCGTCGATAAATTTAAGACTCGTACCGCCGATGAAAATCCATGTGGAGCACTGAAGTAAACTCATGTCCATGAACTCAACGCTCTCGGTTATTGGTTGCGGATATTTAGGTACAACGCATGCGGCCTGTATGTCATCCCTTGGATTCACCGTCATTGGCGTTGATACGGATCCAGTAAAGGTTGCAATGCTCTCCCGTGGTGAGCTCCCCTTTTATGAGCCTGGCCTAGATACCTTATTGGCCCAGGAGATTGCCACCGGGCGTTTAACATTTACAACTGATTTTTCTGCAGTTGCCGATGCCGACATTCACTTTGTCTGTGTTGGTACACCGCAGAGCAAAGATGGATTAGCCGCAGATCTCACCTATGTTAAATCGGCGGTGGCTGCAGTTGCACCCCACCTCAAAGCAGGCGCACTCGTAGTTGGAAAATCAACGGTCCCAGTTGGTACTGCGCAATCTCTACGCCAACAACTTGCAGAGATAGCCCCACAGGCCGACCTTGCATGGAACCCAGAGTTTCTGCGCGAGGGCTTTGCCGTTGAAGATACATTGACACCGAACCGCCTTGTCGTTGGTGTTGCAAATGATCGCGCCGAACAGATTCTCAAAGATGTCTATGCACCTATCCTCGCCCTTGGTACTCCTTGGATTCGCGCCGATCTTCCAACTGCCGAGCTTGTTAAGGTCGCTGCAAACTCATTTCTTGCAACAAAGATTTCATTTATTAATGCAATGGCTGAAGTCTGTGAAGCTGCCGGTGGAGATATAACCGTCCTTGCAAAGGCGATTGGTTATGACCCACGCATCGGAAGCCGCTTCTTACAAGCTGGCATTGGTTTTGGTGGCGGATGTTTACCTAAAGATATCCGTGCATTTATGGCCCGCGCCGAAGAGCTTGGCGCAAAGCATGCCCTTGAATTCTTGCGAGAGATTGATGCAATTAACCTACGTGCTCGCCAGCGCGTAATCGATGTTGTGCGCAGTGATTTATCTGAGGATTTAACGCAGTACACAATCGCAGTACTCGGTGCGACCTTTAAACCAGATAGTGATGATGTGCGCGACTCCCCCGCTCTCGATATCGCCGTACAGTTGCACGCCGCCGGTGCCAAGGTTGTTGTGCACGATCCCAAAGGTATCGAGCCTGCCCGTAAGCGCTTCCCTAACCTCACCTTTGCAGAGTCTGTTACCGATTGTGTCAAGGGTGCTGATTTGATTCTGCACTTAACCGAGTGGAAAGAGTATCGAGCCCTTGATCCTTCAGTAATCGGCAGATTAGTTAAAAACAAGATGATTATCGATGGACGCAACGCCCTGGATCGCGATCTATGGCGCAGCGCCGGTTGGAAATTCCATGCATTAGGGCGCAGTGATTAACGAGAGTGAAGTAATCGACGCCCTCCTTGCGATGAAGGTATGGGCGGTGGTCGGCCTTGGTAACAACCCAGATCGCGCAGCCTTTGCTGTTGCCAAAGTATTACAGGACAAGGGCCATCAGATTATTCCGGTCTACCCACGTGCCGAAGTCGTACATGGGGAGATTGGTTACAAAACACTGAGTGAGATACCAGTGCAGGTCGATGTCGTTGACTGCTTTGTGAACTCCTCCCTAGTTGGAAAAGTTGTCGATGAAGCGATTGCAATCGGCGCAAAGGCGGTATGGCTTCAGTTAGATGTTATCGATGAGGCTGCAGTTGCTCGGGCACAGGCCGCTGGATTATTAACGGTAATGAATCGCTGTCCAGCTATTGAATATCGAGGACGCTAACTAAAATCCAGTTTTTTGATTTCGGCGCGATGTCAAGTTCGCAGCCTTTGCCTTTGCTTCGGCGTTAATCTCTTTCAGACCTTTGTAACCTTTAGCGGCAGCGCCCTGTGCAAACTCCACCATTTCAAGTGGCATGCGATGAGCCGATACAACATCGGCATCGTAGGAGATCCCGAGTAGCTCTAAAGTTTTAGCGGCCTCTTCCATGATGGGCCAGTCAGAGTCTGATCCCATGATTATTGCAACATCACCCATCGACTTCTCCGCTCATGTAATCAAGGGCGTGCTGGACTTCGTGGCTCAATTCTACGACGTCATTGCCTAAGAGATTTACGTGGCCAATCGGCCGGCCCGTGTGCACATCTTTCTTATAGTGGTGAAACTTTAAGCCTGGATTACGCGCCATGAGGTGCAGATATGGTCGATACATATCTGCCTTGCTCGATCCAAAGATATTTCCCATAACGGCAACAGGGGCCGTCATCGATGGATCCCCCAGTGGCAAATCCAAAACCGCGCGCAGATATTGCTCAAACTGCGATGTCACCGAACCTTCAATAGTCCAGTGGGCCGAGTTATGGGGGTGCATCGCTAGCTCGTTAATAAATAGTTGATCACCTTTAACAAACATCTCAACTGCCATTACACCAACAACACCAATCTCTTGTGCAATATCTAGCGCTAATTTCTGCGCCTGTGCACTCATCTCTTGGCTCAACTGCGGCGCTGGTGTAACTGTCATTGTGCAGATTCCATCAACCTGCACGGTCTGTGTAGGTGCCCAAGTACTTGCCTGACCGTGAGGAGAGCGTGCAACCATCACCGCGATTTCATAGTCAAATTCAATGAGCTCTTCAATGAGAACTTTCCCTACTTCGGCAATTACATCGCTTAACGCTTTCTCAGAATCTACTCTCCAGACTCCGCGACCGTCATATCCGCCTGATATCGCCTTGGCAATCAATGGATACCCACTCACACCAACAGCCGTTGTTACAACGCTAGATTTCGGCGCAGGAAAGTTACTCAAGCGCGCTCGCATCTGGGCCTTATCTTGTGAGTAAATAAATGCGCTAGAGCTTGGTCTTACGACAACGCCTGCAGATTCAAGGGCCTTAATAACGCTCAGTGGAATCAATTCGTGTTCAAAGCTTATGACATCGCATTTCTTCGCAAACTCAAGGACGGTATCGACATCTGCATAATCACCGACGACATGGTTTGCAATTTGAGCACCACTGTCATTGGAGTCCTGCGCTAACAAAAGAAGGTTTATTCCAAGGTCGGCCGCCGGTGAAAGACTCATTCGGGCGAGTTGACCTGCGCCTATGATGCCAACGGTAGGGAAGGAATCGCTCACTAGATTATCGTAGATGAACTATGTCGCCAGCTTGAACGTGGGCTCCAGTATCTAATACCAACTCGCCTCGGCCGCTGATAGATACCGCTATGGCCCTTTCTATCTTGCCATCTGGATATTGAACTCGAACCTGACGCCCGATCGTGGCGCTCATATCTTGATAGATGGCCTTGATTTGATCGCTACCGTGATCCCAATTCGTAAAGTTCGTTTCGAAGATTTTTAGTAGATCGGGTAGTAATTGGTTTCGAGTCAAAGCTCGCGCACCTTCGATGAAGAGCGATGTAGCTGTTGGCACCGGAAGTTCTGATCGCTCCATTGCAACATTTATTCCGATTCCTATGACCACGCCATCACCAACAACTTCTGCGATTAGACCTGAAACTTTTTTATCATTAATTAAAATATCATTGGGCCACTTTACTTGTGCATTAAAATTAGAAAGAGCCCGCGCAATGCTGACACCGGCAATCAACGGAATCCATCCCCAGTCATCGCGATTTCTTTGTGGCTCGATATAGAAAGAAAATAAAAGAGCGGTCGACTTTGGTGCATCGAAAGTTCGCGTTAAGCGTCCACGTCCTGCACTTTGATATTCGGCGGCGATAACATCACCTGCGCGTGCATTCACCTGGCGCACTAACGCGACTAAATCGCTCTGCGTTGATCCCGTGAGTTCAACCACGCTTACTCGCCAGTACTGCGTCACTGCGGCGTTGATTATCGAACTATCCAAGGGCGCACTTAGCATTTCTCTCTCCACGCCTAGTACCGTAGGGGCATGAGCCGTGATCTGCATACAACTGCCGGAAAAATCGAAGATCTACGCGCACGAGTCGAGGAAGCGGTCCACGCTGGTTCGGCTCGCGCAGTAGAAAAACAACATGCCAAGGGTAAGAACACTGCTCGCGAGCGCATTGAGATGCTCGTCGATGGGGATTCATTTACAGAGATCGATGAGTTCGCACGCCACCGTTCGACTCAGTTCGGCATGGAAAAGAACCGTCCCTACGGTGATGGCGTTGTCATTGGCACTGCAACTGTCGATGGCCGCCCCATAGCGTTGTATTCCCAGGACTTCACAATTATGGGTGGCTCCCTCGGTGAGGTCCATGCAGAAAAGATCGTCAAGATTGCAGCCTTTGCATTAAAGAGTGGCATCCCACTCATTGGAATCAATGACTCAGGTGGTGCACGAATTCAAGAGGGCGTTGCATCATTATCTGGCTACGGCAAAATCTTTCGTCTTAATACTCGCTCATCTGGTGTTATACCCCAGATCTCATTAATTCTTGGCCCTTGTGCCGGCGGCTCTGCGTACTCGCCAGCCCTGACTGACTTCACGGTTATGGTCAATGAGACATCACACATGTTTATTACTGGCCCAGATGTAATTAAGACGGTCACGGGCGAAGAAGTAGATATGGAGGAGCTCGGCGGTGCGCGTACGCACAACACTAAGACTGGTAACTCGCACTACTTGGCTGAGAATGAGGCCGATGCCATTGATTATGTGAAGGCACTGCTTTCGTATCTACCATCCAATAATATGGATAGTGCGCCACATCTGCCTCCGACACAGTCACTAGAAAAAACGGCGGCCGATATCGCACTTGATGCTTTGATTCCAGATAATACAAACCAGCCATACGACATGAAGGTGTTGATTCAAGCGCTAGTAGATGAGGGCGAGTTCCTCGAAGTTCATGCCCTGTATGCACCCAATATCATCGTAGGTTTCGCGCGCATTGAAGGCGAATCCATTGGAATCATTGCTAATCAACCATCGCAGCTAGCTGGTACTTTAGATATTAATTCAAGTGAAAAAGCCGCACGCTTCCTGCGCTTCTGCGACGCATTCAATATTCCAATTCTGACCCTCGTTGATGTGCCTGGATTCCTGCCTGGCACCGAACAAGAGTGGGATGGAATCATCCGCCGCGGTGCCAAACTCCTCTACGCCTACGCCGAGGCATCGGTGCCACTTGTCACTCTTATTACACGCAAAGCTTATGGCGGTGCATTTATCGTGATGGGTTCAAAGTATCTGGGAAGTGACATAAATTTTGCATGGCCTAGCGCCGAGATTGCAGTCATGGGTGCACAGGGCGCGGTCAATATTCTCTACCGGAAAGAGCTTGCCAATGCTAAAGATTCTGCGAGTAAGCGCGCCGAATTAGTTAACGACTACAACGAATCATTAGCCAATCCATACTTGGCCGCCGAACGCGGAACAATCGATACGGTTATCGAACCAAATCAGTCACGGGCATATATCACTAAGGCTTTTAGAACATTAAAGACAAAGCGCGATACTTTGCCAGCACGCAAGCACGGAAACATTCCTTTGTAATGGAGTTTTCAATTATAAAAGGCGAAGCCACTGCCGAAGAGTTAATGGCCATCGAGCATGCGATGTCACTGCACAAACGTGAAGAGTTAGTACCAGTAACCCGTAAAAACGTATTCGGCCGCCCGCAGCTTCGTAAACCGCTTAACAAAAACTTGCGCTTCGGCCGATCGAATTAATCCCTCAATGCCAAAGATCATCCTTGCTTCTGCGTCCACATCCCGCCGGCGCTTACTTGAATCTGCGGGTTTAACACCCATCGTTATGGTGAGCCATGTCGATGAAGAGACCGAGTTTTTTAAAGCCCTATCCCCGGCCGACATGGTAATTGCCGTAGCAATTACTAAGGCTCACACAATCCGTGAGCAGATCGATTTCCCAGCCATCATCATAGGCTGTGATTCAACATTTGAATTTGATGGTCAATCCTTAGGCAAGCCCGGCACACCAGAGATCGCTTTCGAGCGGGCAAAGCGTGTACAAGGTAACTCTGGCCTGCTGCACACTGGCCACTGCCTTATCGATACAAGCAAAGATCGTGAAATCTCTAGCATCGTCACAACTAAGGTCACCTTTGATCAGATGAGCGATGATGAGATCAATGATTACATTGCAAGCGGTGAGCCTCTTCATGTTGCCGGCGGCTTTACTCTCGATGGTTTTAGCTCACCATTCATCCCATCCATTGAGGGCGATTACACCAACGTTGTTGGAATTTCGATGCCTTTTATTAGAAAGGCATTCGCGCAACTGGGATACTCATGGCCAGAGGTTAAGGTGATGCAATGAAGCGCGTATTAATTGCTAATCGCGGAGAAATTGCCGTCCGCGTCATACGCGCATGCAAAGACCATGGACTAGAGAGCGTCGCCGTTTACTCCGAAGAAGATCGTACTGCGATTCATACTGGCATGGCAGATTCTGCATACTCATTAACTGGAACAACTGCGACACAGACATATTTAAATAGTGAAAAACTTATCGCCATAGCACTTAAATCAGGTGCCGATGCAGTTCACCCTGGTTATGGCTTTCTATCCGAGAATGCACACTTTGCTCAGGCCGTTATTGATGCGGGCTTAATTTGGATCGGACCGCCGCCGGCGGCCATTCGTGCACTCGGAGATAAAGTCTCTGCCCGCAAAATCGCTGCAAAGGCCGGCGCGCCATTAGTTGCAGGTACTAAGGATCCAGTTGAAGGACATGAAGAGGTCACTGCCTTTGCTAAAGAGCATGGCCTGCCAGTTGCAATTAAGGCCGCCCATGGCGGCGGCGGACGTGGCTTAAAGGTTGCGCGCACGATGGAGGAGATTCCCGAGCTTTTTGCATCGGCGGTGCGCGAGGCAATTAGTGGTTTTGGGCGCGGTGAATGTTTTGTTGAACGCTACTTAGATAAGCCCCGTCACGTTGAAACACAAGTCCTCGTTGATAAGCATGGTCATGCAGTTGTAGTGAGTACGCGTGATTGCTCGCTGCAGCGCCGCCACCAGAAACTTGTTGAAGAGGCACCAGCACCATTTTTAACCGATGCGCAGAATGAAGAGCTCTATCGCTCAAGTAAAGCGATCATGAAAGAGGCTGGATACATCGGTGCGGGTACTTGCGAGTTTTTAGTTGGACTCGATGGCACTATCTCATTTCTTGAAGTAAATACGCGTCTGCAAGTTGAACATCCCGTGAGCGAAGAGATTACTGGTATTGATTTAGTGCGCGAACAGTTCAGGATTGCAATGGGTGAGCCACTGGGCTTCGATGATCCAGTAATCCGAGGCCACTCCATCGAGTTCCGTATTAATGGTGAGGATCCAGGACGTTCATTTTTACCGGCACCCGGGCGCATTACTAAGTGGGTTATTCCAACTGGTCCTGGCGTACGTGTAGATGCAGGCTTTAAGAACGGTGACACTATCGGTGGAAACTTTGATCCACTTCTTGCAAAGTTAATCATCACCGGTGCAACTCGCCAGCAGGCCATCGAGCGTGCGCGTAGAGCCCTTGCCGAGTTTGCTATCGATGGTTTAGCAACTGCGCTGCCCTTTCACCGCGCAATAGTTGAAGATCCTTCATATACCGAAGATTTCAAGGTTTATACAAGTTATATTGAAAACGAGTTTGTAAATACGATTCCTGCATTTACCCCCACCGCCGAGCCACTACAGACACATATGGCACCAGAGCAACTTATAACTGAGATAAATGGAAAACGTTTTGAGATTATGGTGCATGCACCTAAGCCCGTTGTTAAGCGCCATCGAGCCAAGGCGGGCATGTCAGGTAGCTCTAACGGCTCAGCTCTTAACAGCCCGATGCAGGGTACGGTTGTAAAGATTGCCGTTGAAGTTGGCGCTAGCGTTAAAGTTGGCGACTTAATCATCGTTCTTGAAGCGATGAAGATGGAACAGCCACTTATGGCCCATAAATCAGGTGTTATCTCCAATCTAACGGCAGTCATCGGTGCCACGGTTTCTAGTGGAACCACACTCTGTGAGATTATTGACGCATGACATCGAGCGAACTTCTCTATAGCGATCCACTAGCGTGTGCAGCTGCAGCGGCCCAAGAGATTATTACGCGCACTGGAGTTGCATCTCATGATGTCGCACTTGTTATGGGTTCGGGTTGGGTGAGCGCCGTTGATGCACTCGGTACACCTGCCTATGAATGTAACGCCGAAGAGTTAACTGGTTTTCTGCCGCCAACTGTTGAGGGCCACTCTGGAAAAGTTCGCTCTTATGTAATTGAGGCCGATGGAAAGAAAGTGCGTGCACTTGTCTTTCTAGGTCGCACGCATTTATACGAGGGCAAAGGTGTCGAGCCCGTTGTCCATAGTGTTCGCGCAGCTGTTAAAGCTGGTTGCAAAGTCATTATTCTGACAAATGCCTGCGGTGCAATAAATACAAAATTCTCAGTTGGACAGCCCGTTTTGATCCGCGATCACATCTCATTAACGGCTGTATCGCCATTATCTGGGGCAACTTTCGTAGATCTCACCGATTTATATAGCAAACGAATCCGTGAAATCCTAAAGCGTGAGGATGCAACTCTCGATGAAGGTGTCTATGTTCACTGGCGTGGACCAACCTATGAAACACCTGCAGAGATACACATGATGCGAACGATGGGCGGGGATTTAGTCGGAATGTCCACTGTGCCTGAGGCGATTGCCGCACATGCATTAGGCGCCGAAATTCTAGGAATCTCATTAGTGACAAATGCTGCCGCTGGAGTCACTGGCAAAAAACTCAATCACGAAGAGGTTATTGCCGCGGGTAAAGCCGCCGCTGATCGCATGGGTGCACTTCTCAAGGGTGTTATCCCACAGTTATTCTAAGAACATGGATCTAGGCAGCCAGGTACAAGCATGGATCGATGATGATCCAGATCCAGTCACCGCTGCACAGTTACAAGGATGGCTCGATACTAATAATGAAGTAGAGCTACTCACATCTTTCTCAGGATTTTTAGCATTTGGTACTGCAGGTCTGCGTGGCCCAATGCGCCCAGGGCCATCGGGAATGAACCGTGCAGTTGTTGGCCGCACTGCCGCAGCAATCGCTGCATACATGAAGGAGCGCAATTTAAACTCTGTCGTTATTGGGCGCGATACGCGTCATGGCTCGCAGGATTTCACTCAAGAAACCGCGCAGATTATGAGCGGTGCTGGAATGCAGGTCTTTGTACTGCCCCGTCCGCTACCCACGCCCGTCTTAGCCTTTGCTACAAATGAGTTGAAGTGCGATGTTGGAATCATGGTTACAGCTAGCCATAATCCACCGCAAGATAATGGCTACAAAATTTATTTGGGTGGCACTGTCGATGGAATCCACTACCGTGGATCTCAAATTGTTTCTCCTAGCGATGAATCAATCGCCGCACACATCGATGCAGTTACAACTTTAGCTAGCCAGCCCCGTGGCAGCCAGTGGAGCATCGTTGATGAAGAGATTATTAATAAATATGTAAGTATCACTGCCGCGATCGCTAACAAGCCAGGTAATTTAAAGATTGTCTATACGGCCATGCATGGCGTTGGTACCGAAACACTTTTGCAGGTCTTTCACAGCGCAGGTTTTCTACCTCCAATCCTGGTCGAAGCACAGGCCCAACCCGATCCAGATTTTCCAACCGTTGCATTCCCTAATCCTGAAGAGCCAGGCGCAATTGATTTAGCACTAGAAACGGCGCGGGCATTTGATGCAGATTTAGTTATTGCTAACGACCCTGATGCCGATAGATGTGCAGCGGCTGTAAATGATCCAGTTACTGGTTGGCGAATGCTACGCGGAGATGAGCTAGGCGCCATCTTTGGCGAAGTTATCGCACGAAATACCAGTAAGGCAATCTTGGCCAATTCAATTGTCTCCTCAACGATTCTGAGCAAGATAGCTGGGCATTACAACCTCGAGTTTAAGCAGACGCTAACCGGCTTTAAATGGCTGGCCAAAATAGATGGACTTACCTTTGGCTATGAAGAGGCCATTGGCTATGCAGTCGATGCAAAAACTGTTAATGATAAAGATGGAATCTCAGCGGCGATTAAACTGGCCCAAATCGCTACGGATTTAGCGGCCCAAGGTAAAACGCTTCTAGATTTACTTAACGAAATCTGGCTGCGGCATGGCTTTCATGCAACTGAACAGATTGCGATTCGCTTAACTGATCTATCTCAAGTCGGCACCATCATGGGTCGCTTGCGTAAGAATCCGCCCGCAGAGATCGCTGGTCATCGTGTTACATCTATCGATGATTTATCAAAGCCTACAGATGATTTGCCGCCAACTGATAGTCTGCGTATTTGGTTAGATGGCACAATCCGGATAATCATTCGCCCTAGCGGAACCGAAGCAAAGATGAAGTGTTACATTGAGGTAATTGAAAAAGATTCAGGGCGCGCACAGATCGTCCTGAATCAATTACGAGCCCCACTGAAGGAATTACTATCGTGAGTTTTTACGGCTTAGTCGATGGCTCACAGGCCTCCCTCAAAAAGTACCTGGCTGCTCTTTCTGGCGTAGATCAAACCGGCGCCGATGCACGTGCTGCAATGTTGGCAACGCGCAGTATTAAGATAACATCCAAGCGCTGGGCGATCGATACCGCTATCTCAATGGTGGATTTAACTACGCTCGAAGGCGCAGATACTCCAGGAAAAGTTCAGGCGCTATGTGCTAAGGCTGTACGCCCGGATCCAACGGACTCATCGGTACCAAGTGTTGGCGCCGTCTGTGTTTATAACGACATGGTCGCAGTTGCGCGCAAACATTTAGATTTAATTGGCGGTGCCCATGTTGGTGTCGCTGCAGTATCAACGGCCTTTCCATCGGGCCGAGCATCTATGCCGGTAAAGATTCAAGATACCCAAGATGCCCTAGATGCAGGAGCATCTGAGATCGATATGGTCATCGATCGTGGAGCATTTTTAAGCGGTGATTACATCGGTGTATTCAATGAGATCGTACAAATCCGTGAGCTCTGCGGTTCACGAGCGCACCTAAAAGTTATCTTTGAAACCGGTGAGCTTGTCACTTATGACAATGTTCGCAAGGCCTCATTTCTAGCAATGGCCGCTGGCGCCGATTTTATTAAGACATCAACGGGTAAGGTTGCACCAGCTGCAACGGCCC
This sequence comes from Candidatus Planktophila sp., assembly GCA_009691145.1. Lineage (GTDB taxonomy): Bacteria > Actinomycetota > Actinomycetes > Nanopelagicales > Nanopelagicaceae > Planktophila. The sequence continues at coordinate 70,301 of SHVG01000001.1, forward strand.
CTGTCGTCCTAGTAATGCTCGAAGCGGTACGTGATTTTTACCAGATGACACAGACCCGCATCGGTGTAAAGCCAGCTGGTGGGATTAGAAATACGAAAGATGCGATTAAGCAGTTAGTACTAGTTAATGAGACGGCGGGCCCAGAGTGGCTCACGCCAGCCCTCTTTCGTATCGGTGCTAGCGCCCTGTTAAATGATTTATTAATGCAGCGCATGAAACTCGATGATGGCTACTACGCTAGTCCTCAGTATGTAACGATCGATTAATGGAGACCCCAGTGAGCTTTGACTACGCACCAGCACCTGAATCGCGCTCGCTTGTCTCGATTAAGCCTAAGTACGGCCACTTTATCGGCGGAAAGTTCGTTGCAGGTAGCAAGCACTTCCCAACTATTAACCCGGCAACTGAAGAGGTTTTGAGCCAGATTGCATTAGCAGGCAAGGCAGATGTCGATGCCGCAGTAAAGGCTGCACGTAAGGCCTATACATCTACCTGGTCAAAGATGAGTGGCAAAGAGCGCGGTAAATACCTGTTCCGTATTGCGCGCATCATGCAAGAGCGCGCACGCGAGTTCGCAGTCCTTGAAACTTTAGATAACGGCAAACCAATCCGCGAATCTCGCGATGTCGATGTTCCACTAGCAGCGGCGCACTTTTTCTATCACGCAGGTTGGGCCGACAAGCTCGAATTCGCAGGCCTTGGTACATCAACTAAGCCACATGGTGTTGCAGGTCAGATTATTCCGTGGAATTTTCCATTACTTATGTTGGCATGGAAAGTCGCGCCAGCACTTGCTACAGGCAACACCGTGGTTCTTAAGCCCGCCGAGAGTACATCACTTACTGCGCTTTTATTTGCTGAAGTCTGTCAACTGGCCGAACTTCCAGCAGGTGTTGTCAATATCGTCACTGGCGATGGTTCAACTGGCGCACTGATTGTTAATCACCCAGGCATCGACAAGATTGCATTCACTGGCTCTACTGAAGTCGGCAAGATCATCGCGCGCGCAATTGCGCCAACACACAAGAGTGTGACCCTTGAACTCGGTGGCAAGGCCGCCAATATCATCTTTGAAGATGCAGCGATTGATGAAGCTATTGAGGGGATCGTCGATGGAATCTTCTTTAACCAAGGCCATGTCTGTTGCGCAGGATCTCGTTTAATTCTGCAGGAAAACATTGCAGATGAAGTTCTAACCAAGTTAAAGAAACGTATGGCACAGATTCGAGTTGGCGATCCTATGGATAAGAACACTGACTTGGGTGCAATTAATAGCAAGGAACAGTTACTAAAGATTCGCGAGCTATCTGCATCGGGTGATGCAGAAGGTGCGCAGCGTTGGAGTGCGCCCTGCGATTTACCTGCAAAGGGCTATTGGTTTGCACCGACCATCTTCACTGGCGTTACACAGTCCCATCGCATCGTGCGTGAAGAGATCTTTGGACCAGTGCTCTCGGTCCTCACATTTAGAACCCCTCGAGAGGCCATAGATAAGGCTAATAACACTCCCTTTGGTCTATCGGCCGGTATCTGGAGTGAAAAGGGTTCGCGCATTTTGTGGGCCAGCCAGCAGCTTCGCGCAGGAGTTATCTGGGCAAATACATTTAATAAGTTCGATCCAACATCACCATTTGGTGGCTACAAAGAGTCTGGCTGGGGTCGAGAAGGCGGACGACATGGCTTAAGCGCATATTTGAAGGGGGTCGGCCATGAGTAATCGCATCGATGTCAAGAAGACATACAAGTTATTTATCAACGGTGCATTCCCCCGCACTGAATCTGGTCGCACATACGAGATCAAGAACGCTAAAGGCGGTTTTATTGCAAATCCGTGTTTAGCATCTCGCAAAGATTTAAAGGATGCTGTTGTCGCTGCCCGTGCAGCGCAATCTGGGTGGAACAAGGCCTCGGCCTATAACAAGGGACAGATTCTCTATCGCATCGCCGAGATGCTTGAGGGTCGCCGTGCACAGTTCGTTGATGAGATTGTCGGCGTTACTGGTGTTACAAAAGCAAAGGCCGACAAAGAGGTTATTGATTCTGTCGATCGTTTAGTTTGGTATGCGGGTTGGAGTGACAAACTTTCATCTCTATCGGGAGCACTCAACCCAGTTGCAGGCCCGTACTACAACTTCACGGTGCCAGAGAGCATGGGAGTAATCGCCGCAATCGCACCCGAGATGCCATCACTACTTGGTCTCATCGATTCGATTGCACCGATTATCGTTGGTGGAAACACAGTTGTTGTATTAGCTAGTACTAAGGCGCCATTATCTGCAATGAGTTTTGCCGAAGTAATTGCCACTAGTGATGTGCCTGCAGGTGTCATCAATATCTTGACCGGTAAAAAAGATGAGATTGCACCGTGGATGGCATCGCACATGGATATCGATGGCTTTGATATCTCAGGACTTGGCGCTAAGTCACATGGCGCAGTTCGAATCGCAGGGGCCGAGAACTTAAAACGAATCTATAGTTTCAAATCGGCCGACCCTGGGCGGATTCTGGCATTCTTAGAAAATAAGACGGTCTGGCATCCGATAGGGCTCTAAGACCAGCCTTTATCAATGGTTTTTAGCCACAACTGGCGCACGCCTTCAACATCTAGATCCATAACAACACGCACTTTGGCCGAATCTTCAAGGCCAAGTGGCTCTAGATCTTTAAGGAAGGCATCCCTGCGATCGCAGATAGTCTGACCACGTGCAGGCCCTGACGAAGTATCTACAACAACATCAAAGATCTCGGTGGTAAATAGTTCGGGGTGGATTACTGCTGCAACTGCGCCGTAATCTCCTAATGTAATCGGTGAAATATGTAGGCGTTCGATAAATGCCTCAATGAGTTGGCCCGCAAACTGAGCCGCAGGTGCACTCGAAGCTTTTAGGGTAAGTGCCTCTTGACTTGTTATACCTGGACGCATAAAGACATCGAGGCCATACATGGTTATCGGAACACCACTTTGAAAGACAATTGCTGCAGCCTCTGGATCGTGCCAGATATTGAACTCGGCAGCCGGTGTTGCATTACCAGCAGATGCAGAGCCGCCCATTAAAACAATGCGATGGATTTTTTTAGCCGTCTCTGGAAAAGCTCTCAAGAAAAGCGCGATATTTGTTAGCGGTGCAACGGGTACCAATGTAACTCGATCTTTAGAACCCTCGACTAAATCACGTAGGAGTTCGATGGCCGAGCGTGGATCTACGGAGCGATTCGAAGGTGCGATAGGGAGATCGCCCATTCCATCGGCGCCATGTACATATTCGGCGTATTGCGATACTCCTAGCAATGGTCGTACCGCTCCACGGGCTACTGGGATATCACCCGCACCGGCGGCATCTAAAACCTTTAACGTGTTTGCAACGACTTGATCAACGTTAGTGTTGCCATCGACGCATGTAATGCCCAAGAGATTGATATCAGGGTGTAGCGCTGCGAATAAGACAGCAAAGGCATCATCGACGCCAGTATCGACATCTAGAATCATTGAAGTTTTATTCATACGCGATAGCCTATCGCTATGGGCAAAGCAGTAGTCGCTGTAGTCGGCAGCGCAATGATGGATCTAACGGCATATGCCAAGCTCTTGCCTGAGCCCGGTCAGACTTTAGTGGGTGATTTATTTACTACTGGTTTTGGCGGAAAAGGAGCTAACCAGGCGGTTATCGCCGCACATTGCGGAGCCGAAGTTCACTTTGTAGGCAAGTTAGGACGAGACCTCTTTGGCGATTCAATCGCTGAAAACTTTAAGCGCTTAGGTATTAATTCATTACATGTAGGGCGCAGTGATATCGCTACTGGAGTTGCGCATATCTGGGTTGATGGCAATGGTGAAAATCGGATAATAATAATTCCAGGTGCTAACAGTGAGATTGAGAGTGCGAAGGCCGTAGCTGCAATAGATTCAATCGATAATTTAGCTGTTGTTATCGCTCAGTGTGAAATCAAGCAAGAGGTTACACTCGCAGCTTTTCGCGCAGCTAAAGAGCGTGGATGCACAACTATCTTAAACCCTGCTCCATTTCAACGGCTGAGCAGCGAACTCTTAGAGCTCACTGATTGGTTAATCCCAAATGAGACTGAGTTCCGAGAGCTCCATGGGGAGCTACCTTCAAATGATGAGATCCTTAAAAGCTTTAGACCGGGTAAGAACTCAATCGTTACTCTTGGTGCACTCGGTGCCGTCTTGATACATGCAGATGGCACAATCGAATGGATACCTGCCCCAGTAGTTAACGCAGTTGATACAACGGGTGCAGGTGATGCCTTTGTCGGAACATTTGCATATGGTTTAGCCAGCACAATGAGCCCGCTTGCCAGTGTCAAACTTGGAGTGAACGTTGCATCCTTAACTGTTACTAAAAAAGGTGCACAGTCTTCTTACCCAACTCAGGCCGAGATAGCAACGCTTTCATAACCTCGCAGTACAAAGGTTGGTCTGCGCACTGGCTCACTTGCAAGTGACATATCAGGATATTTTTCCCACAACGCTGGCAGAGAGACACCCATCTCTAGGCGTGCAAGTGGAGCACCTAAACAAAAGTGAATCCCGGCGCCGAAGCCAATATGAGGATTTGGATCGCGCGTTATATCCATCTCATCGGCTCTATCAAATACTGCGCTATCTCTATTGGCCGAGCCAATGAGCGCTGCGATCTTCTGCCCCCTAGCGATTTTTACACCGCCGAGCTCGGTATCCTTGGTAGCCGTACGCTCAAATAACTGCAGCGGGGCGTCAAAGCGCATGAACTCCTCTACTGCAGTTTCGGTAAGGCCCCGTGGGTTCTGGCGCAGTAGCGCCAATTGATCTGGCCGGCGTAGTAGTTCAACCATGCCGTTACCAAAGGCGTTCACACTAGCTTCGTGGCCGGCGTTTAACAGCAGGATGCAGGTGGCGATTAACTCTTGCATATTTAACTTCTCGCCATTTTCTTCGACCATCGCTAAATCGGTGATGAGATCTGTGCTCAGATTCTTCTTGCGAAGCTCGGCTAACCCACGTACGTAGGCAGCAAACTCGCCAGCAGCACTCTTTGCCTCAATCTGATACTGCGCAGATGGATTAACTTCATACATCTTTACGATCGCCTGCGACCACGGGCGCAATAAATGCTCGTCGGAAGTTGGAAAACCCAATAAATCTGCGATGATTTTTACGGGCAATGGTTCGGCGTAATCTGCGATTAAATCAAAGCTCTCACCCGACTTAACTTTTATATCAATTGCATCCAATAACTCGGTGGTGATGCGCTCAATCGTAGGGCGCATGCCATCGATCTTGTTGCGATTAAAGGCTTTGGCAACTAGTGAGCGCAGGCGTGTGTGCTTAGGTGGCTCGCTATCTAATATCGAATCTGAGTGCAGCCAGTTAAAGGTATCCCACTCGAACTCGGGCTCCTTGTCTAGGAAGATACGTCCCAAAGACTTGTTGCGAAAGACATCGTTAGCATCGTTGTGGCAGGGCGCTAAGAACATATTTAAACCATCGTGCCAGATGGGTTTACCAAAGCTACGTAACTCTTTTAATCCAGCGTATGGATCTACGACAAATGCTGGATCGTTAAAATTGATCATTACTCCGATGTGATTTTCTGATAGCCGGGTTTAATAACGCTCTCAATAATCTTTAAACGCTCTGGGTATGGGATAAAGGCGCTCTTCATGGCGTTGATAGTCACACGTTGGAGCTCAGTGAAATCCCAACCAAATGCCTTTACGGCCTCACTCATTTCAAATGACATCGATGTCTGACTCATCAATCGGTTATCGGTATTTAAAGTTATGCGAAAGCGCAGTTTAGCTAGCAGACCAATAGGGTGTTCGGCATAGCTTTTTGCAGCCCCTGTTTGCAGATTAGATGTCGGGCAGAGCTCTAATGGAATCCGTCGATCTCGAACATAGGATGCGAGTTGTCCGAGCTTTGGTTCGGGCCATGAAAAATCGATGTCATCAATAATGCGCACACCATGCCCTAAACGCTCTGCACCGCACAACTGAATCGCCTCCCAGATCGACGGCAGACCATATGCCTCACCTGCGTGAATCGTGAAGTGGGCATCTTCTTTGCGAAGATAATCAAAAGTCTCTTTCTGATCACTAGGCGGAAATCCATCTTCAGGCCCGGCGATATCAAAGCCAACAACACCCTTATGGCGATACTTCACAACTAATTCAGCAACTTCCTGTGAACGCTTGTTTTGTCGCATTCCACAGAGCAGTGAATAAACTGCAATCTCATGACCCTCGGCCTTGGCCTCTGCCATCCCCTGCTTATAACCTTCAAGTGTCGCCTCAATGACATCATCCATTGAAAGCCCATTTTCGGTAAATAACTCTGGAGCCCCACGGACCTCGGCATAGACAACACCATCGCGTGCAAGATCGAGTGCACATTCGCGTGCAACGCGGATAATATCTTTGCGTCGCTGCATCACGGCGATAGTGTGTGAAAATGTTTCGAGGTATCTAACTAATGATCCTGAGTCACAGGATTCGCGGAACCACGTTGCTAACTCTTCGGCATTCTGAGTTGGCAGAGCTGTGTAACCAATCTCAGCTGCAATATCGATAATTGTTTGTGGGCGCAGACCGCCATCTAAGTGATCGTGCAAGAGAACCTTAGGAATACGCTTGATTTGATCGGCAGTTGGAAGGCTATTCATCGCCATTGTCTGTGGCCCCTTAATCAGTAATTCGCTCAATTATAAGCGGCAATCTATCTACCTTTCCACCAGCGGCTAAATCACCGATTTGTACGCTATCAATAAGTGATTCCTGGGCGCGCGCAAAGGCTGCAGGTGTATCGGTATGCAATGTAAATAGCGGTGCTCCGCTGGCAACAACATCGCCGGGTTTGGCGTGGATTTCAATGCCGGCACCGGCCTGTACCGCTTCACCTTGGCGCGATCGCCCAGCACCTAAGCGCCATGCAGCTAGACCTACTTTCATCGCATCCATACTCAGAATAGTTCCAGAGGAGTGCGCAGTAACAACCATGTTCTCCTTTGCAACTGGAAGTTTTGCATCGGGATCTCCGCCTTGCGCAGTAATCATCTGGCGCCAAACATCCATAGCCTTACCGTTCTTAAGTGCAGCGGCGGGATCTGCGCCCTTAATGCCTGCAATCTCTAACATCTCTTGGGCAAGTAAAACAGTGAGCTCGACGATATCAGATGGTCCACCGCCTGCAAGTACCTCAACAGATTCACGGACCTCCAGTGCATTACCGGCCGTTAATCCAAGTGGAACATCCATTGCCGTTATGAGTGCGATTGTTTTTACGCCTGCACGTTTGCCAAGTCCGACCATCACATGTGCTAACTCTGCTGCTTTTTTAGGATCGCTCATAAATGCACCACCACCAGTCTTAACATCTAAAACAAGGGCGCTAGTACCTTCGGCAATCTTTTTACTCATAATCGATGATGCAATAAGTGGAATCGCTTCAACAGTTGCTGTGACATCACGTAATGCATAGAGTTTTTTATCGGCAGGTGCTAAGCCAGCACCAGCGGCACAAATAACTGCGCCGCAGTCCTGGAGAGTTTTTAACATCTCTGTATTAGTTAATGCTGCGCGCCAACCTGGGATTGACTCCAACTTATCGAGAGTGCCACCAGTATGGCCGAGCCCGCGACCAGATAACTGCGGAACTGCGGCGCCACATGATGCAACAAGTGGTGCAAGTGGCAGAGTAATTTTGTCGCCGACCCCCCCAGTTGAATGTTTATCTACCGTTGGGCGAGAGAGCACCGACCAGTTCATACGCTCACCGCTATTAATCATTGCATCGGTCCATCGCGATATTTCGCGAAGATCCATTCCATTGAGCAGAATTGCCATTAACAGCGCCGACATTTGTTCGTCGGCTACTGCCCCGCGCGTATATGCATCAATGACCCAATCGATCTGTGGGTCGGTAAGTGCATGGTGATCGCGCTTTGCCGCAATGACTTCAGCGGCAGAAAAGGCCTCTATCTGCGACATTTACCGCTCGTTACGGTCTAAATCATCTGGCCCAAAGGCCCACGGCAGCATAGCCGCCATTGTCTGTGGTCCATCATCGGTCATTAAAAGGGCATCGGATCCGCCGTGCTCAAATAATAATTGGCGACAGCGCCCACATGGTGCCAGTGAGTTTCCCTGACCATCGACACATGAAATCGCAACTAAACGCCCGCCACCGGTTGCGATCAGATTTGATACCAATCCACACTCGGCACATAGGCCTAAACCATAACTAGCATTTTCAACGTTACAGCCAGAGACGATACGGCCATCACTAACAAGGGCAGCGACTCCTACTGGAAACTTTGAATAGGGTGCATAGGCGGTTTTCATCGCAGCTACCGCGGCGCTATGTAGCTGCTCCCAATTAACCTGCCTCATTGCATACCACCGCGACGATATGGAATACCGTCGGCAGCCGGCATTCGAAGTCGCTGAGAGGCAACGGCCATAACAAGTAGCGTTGTGATGTAAGGCGTCATCGTTACTAACTGACCCGGTAGTTCATCAACTGCTAAGAAGTACCACAACGATAGCGATGCAAAGGCCAGAGTAAGTGCGGCTTTAAGCGCCTTACCCTTTCGGAAATCACGGACAACTAGGAATAACAAAATTAAAACAATGAGAAGAATCAAAGCATGAATCGATGCTGAGTCACGAAGTTGCAGTGCATCGGCAAAACCAAATAAACCAGCACCCATTAAGATGCCACCTGGTCGGTAGTTACCAAATAGAAGCGCGGCAAGACCTATATATCCTCGGCCCGCTACCTGATTCTCTTGGTAGTGATTTGCAGCAACGATCGCTAAGAAGCCACCGCCTAGACCTGCAAGACCACCTGATATTAATACGCCTGCATATTTCATCGCATAGACATTGACACCCAGTGATTCGGCGGCAATTGGTGCCTCTCCAGCGCTACGAAGACGCAGACCAAAGGCGGTCTTCCAGAGAATAAATACCGAGAGCGGAATCATTGCCATTGCAATCATAGTCACGTAGGAGAGATCGCCAGTGAGACCGCGAATTACTGCGGCGGTATCGGAGATGAAAAACCAGTGTTTTTCAGCTAATACGCTCAGTACATCAGGGCTCTTCCACCCGAAGTAAGTTCCACCAGAGAGAACGGGAATACCGTTAGTGCCGATGGAAGTAACATCGGGAGATTGCGATGGGCCTAGCCAGGCGCCGCTTTTGTAAAAAATCGTAGAAATATATCGGACTAAGCCTGCAGCGATAATATTAATCGCTACACCTGATACAACGTGATCTACGCCAAATGTAATAGTTGCGATGGCATGCAGTAAGGCACCTACCGAACCAAAGCAGACGGCGGCAAATAAACCAATCCATGGACCGTGCTTTGAACCAATCATACCGCCGGCCCATGCGCCCATAATCATCATGCCCTCAAGGCCAATGTTTACAACCCCTGAGCGTTCGGAGAATAAACCGCCAAGGCCAGCAAGTGCAATTGGTACCGAAAGCAAAAGCGCCGCCGATGCGGTACCGACACTGGTTAAATCAGATGCACCGGTGAGTATGCGAATTATTGAGAGTACAAAGATTAATAGGGCGGCATATTGCAAGGCTTTAAGCGATTTACTTTTCATGCTTCGGCCACCTTTGCAAGCTCATTACTCTGCAGCGTTATCTTGTATCGTCGCACGACTTCATAAGCTATAACCGAAGACAAAAGAATTGAGCCCTGCATGATGACGTAGGTTTCAGGGGCGATATCAATGAGCTCAAGTGAACGGGAGCTAACTTCAAGGAAGCCAAAGAGAAGGGCGCTAATCGCCATTCCAACTGCATTGTTTCGACCCAACAAGGCAACGGCGATTGCAGAAAAACCGATACCCGTACGAAATCCCATATTAAATGCATGTGTATCACCTAATACGGCAGGCAGGCCTGCCAAACCAGCCACTGCTCCAGAGAGAGCAAGGGCCACAAAGGTCATACGTTTTGAATTAACACCACTTACTCGCGCGGCAATTGGATTGGCACCCGATGCGCGAAGCTCAAAACCAAAGCGTGTGCGGTTAATGACAAACCAGAAGATAACTCCAAGGACTACTGCAAAGAGCAGCATCCCGTAGACCCCACCGCCAGGCTGGTCTTCTACGCCTAATTTATTCAATAAAGGCATAAGATCTGGAAACTGACCCGAGGCTGGAATCTCTTTGGTAGACATATTGTTTGAGGCCGTCGTGCGATCCATGAAGCGATTTGCAAGCAGATAAGAAGATAATCCACCGGCTAGAGAGTTCAACATAATTGTCGAGATAACTTCGCTAACACCACGTTTAACCTTTAGATATCCAGCGATCGCTGCCCACAGTCCACCGATAGTCATTGCAATCACCATTATCGCCAGAATATGAATCACTGGAGGCAGTACAAACATTGCACCCAAGTAGGCACCGAACATTGCACCTAAACGTAGCTGACCTTCAACACCGATATTAAAAAGTCCAGCACGAAATGTAATTGCAATTGCTATAGCGGCGATGTAGTAAGGCGTCGCGGTATTGAGCATCTGCATCAATGAGCCAGAAGTCGTACCGAACTCCCACATAGTCTTATAGGCATCTATTGGTGACTTATGAGTTGCCAGCACAGCAAGTGAAGAGATAATAATTGAAACAACCGCTGCAGCTACCGGTGCCGCTAATGCAAGCAAAAAGCCCGAGGGTTTAAATCCCTTCATGCTGCACCTGTCATCGCCGAACCTAATTGTTCGGGAGTAGTTTTAGCTGGATCAAGCTCGGCCGTTACGGCACCGCGCAACATGACAAGTAAGCGATCAGACATACCGATTAACTCTTCTAAATCTGCCGAAATCAAAACAATGGCCATCCCCTTTTCGCGCGCGCGGCGAAGCTCTTCCCAGATGGCGCCCTGTGCACCAACGTCAACTCCACGCGTTGGATGGGATGCAACGAGCAAGGCCGGAGCCTTACTTATTTCGCGTCCTACAATAAATTTCTGCTGATTTCCACCAGAGAGTGCGGTAGCAAGAGTGTGTGGCCCAGGTGCGCGAACATCAAATTCAGCCATGATGCGAGCAGTGTCGGTAATCGTCGCCTTTTTATCCAAGATAAAGCCACGCATTACTGGCTTTGAACGTTGGTGGCCGAGGATTCTATTTTCCCATAGTGGCGAGTTCATCATTAATCCCTGACGTTGGCGATCCTCTGGAATAAAACCAATTCCTAGATCATGGCGATGAGCAACGCTTAAATGATCAATTGCGCTACCGTTAAATGAGATTGACCCGGTGTAGTCGCGCAGACCTAGAATCGCTTCGACGAGCTCGGCCTGGCCATTTCCTTCAACTCCTGCAATGCCAACGACTTCTCCTGCATGTAAGTTAAATGAGATGTGTGAAATGAGATCACGGCCTCCAGTTGATGTTAGGATCGAAACATCATTGAGTGAGAGCGCAACCAGATCTCGGCGAGTAACACCTTGCGTAGATGGCTGAGGTAGTTCGCTGCCGACCATGAGCTCTGCTAGCTGGCGGGCGGTGACATCCTTAGATTTCACTTCGGCCACGGTAGAGCCCTGGCGAACAACGGTGACATCATCGGCTACGCGCAGGACCTCATCTAACTTATGGGAGATGAAGATAATTGCCATGCCTTGCTCCCGTAGACCTTCGAGGGCGTTAAATAGATCATCGACCTCTTGTGGAACAAGAACTGCAGTCGGCTCGTCAAAAATCAAAATACGTGCGCCGCGATAGAGGACTTTTAAAATCTCAACACGTTGACGCTGACCAACACCAAGGGCTTCAACCAGAACATCTGGGTCGATTTCAAGCCCATATTGAGCGGCCATTGCTACAATCTTTTCGCGGGCGGCGGCGAAATCAATTGTTACGCCTTTTTTTGGCTCAGAGCCAAGAATGATATTTTCAAGAACAGTAAAGTTATCGGCCAACATAAAGTGCTGATGCACCATTCCGATACTGGCATCGATGGCATCATTTGGGTTCTTAAAGTGAACGGCTCTGCCATTGACTAAAATCTCACCGCTATCGGGGCGCTGCATGCCGTAGAGGATCTTCATAACAGTGGATTTACCGGCACCATTTTCACCAACAAGGGCATGTACCGTGCCGGTTTCTACGCTCATGGAGACATCTTTATTGGCGAGGACCCCTGGGAAGCGCTTGGAGATGTGCCGTAGTTCGACTGCTACTGACACTGATTGACTCTCCTTTGAAAAAATAACCCAATTAAAAGCATCTGGCCCAACAAGGAAGATTTAACTCCATTGCTGGGCCAAACGCCACTACCTACTGACCTTTATTCCAATAAGCGATTATGGCTTTGTTGGAACCTTGATCTTGCCTGACTTAATTGCTGCCGCTGCCTTATCGATCTGTGCCTTGTACTTAGTGATGTATCCACCTGAGTATGAGACGCCAACACCATCGAGGGCTAAGTTGTACTGACGACCGTAGATACCAGCAGTGGCATCTAGAACGTCGTTAACAGATGAGCCAACAACTGCCGTTGCAATTACGTCATAGACAGCACGGTCAACGCGCTTGATCATCGATGTAAGCATGTTCTTCTTCTCATCGGCTGAAGCTGTTTGGTACTGATCAGAGTCAACTCCGATAGTCCAAATCTTCTTGCCAGCCTTTGCAGCATCGGTTGCAGCTGCGAAGTTACCCGCACCTGATCCGCCTGCAGCTGAGTAGATAACATCTATACCCTTATCAATCATTCCCTTAGCAATAACCTTTGCCTTAGCTGGGTCATTGAAGCCAGAGAAATCAGGGAACTCAGTTACGTACTTAACATCTACTGATGCACTCTTCTTGGTTGCCTTAACACCGGCAACGAATCCTGCTTCAAACTTCTGTAGCAATGGAATACGAACTCCACCGATGTAGCCGATCTTTCCTGACTTTGATGCAAGTGCTGCTGCAACGCCTGCAAGGTATGAACCCTGCTCTTCAGCAAATACAAGACCTGCAACGTTAAGAAGAGCTACCGATGAATCATCGATAATTCCGAACTGAGTATTTGGATAATCTGATGCAACGGCCTTAATTGGACCTGCATAGAGGAATCCAACTGCAATAATTGGGTTGTATCCAGCTGCTGCGAGCAAGCGGAGCTTGTCTTCACGCTCTGCATCTGAACCTGTTGTGACAGTTACCTCTTTAGCGCTAACGCCAAACTTCTTCTTTGCCGCATCTAGACCAGCTGCTGCAGAGTCATTGAATGACTTATCTCCGCGACCACCGATGTCATATGCAAGGCCAACTTTTACCTTTGGTGCTGCTGTTGCTGATGGAGCCACAAGTGCAGTAACTGCAAGTGTTGTTGCCGCCACAACCGCTACTAGTCGAAATATCTTCTTCAATTTTCCTCCAAGGGGTCTTCTATGTGGCCCGCATGGGTGACATAGAAGGTTGATGTGTACTGGTGAGCCTAGTCTTTAGGCATATATAAACTCAACTCGCAGGGGCGCTCTTTTGGTGTCGTTGATATAACGTTTTCACAACTCTTAAGTTGTCGTTTAGAGTATTAGGCGACGGTACCGAGGTTTTTATAGGCGGTTTCGAGGGTGCCCGCTGCCACGGTACGGGCCTTGGCCGCACCTTTGTGGAGAAGATCAATCAAATGCTTTTCATCCTCTAGTAACTCAAGTGCTCTACTACGAATAGGAGCTAGGTACTCGACAACGACATCGGCGACGACGCCTTTAAAGTCGCCATAGCCCTTACCGGCAAACTCATTTTCAAGGGCGGCAATTGTGGCTCCAGAGAGTGCGCTGTGAATCGTTAGCAAGTTACTAATCCCTGGCTTTTCCTTTTCATTGAAGCGGACTTCGCTACCGGTATCGGTCATTGAGCTCTTAATCTTCTTTGCATTTACTTCCGGCGAATCCAAAATCTCAATGACCCCAGCGGCTGAGCCCGAAGACTTACTCATCTTGGCCGTTGGCTCTTGTAGGTCGTTGATCTTGGCCGCGGTTTTTAGAATATATCCATCTGGAATCGTAAAGGTCTGCCCGTAACGCGTATTAAAGCGGCCAGCTAGATCTCGAGTTAGCTCGATATGTTGGCGCTGATCTTCTCCCACCGGCACAAGGTCGGCCTGGTATAACAAAATATCGGCAGCCTGCAACATTGGATATGTAAATAAACCAACGCGGACGCTATCGGCACCAGTCTTTGATGACTTATCTTTGAACTGCGTCATGCGGTTAGCTTCACCAAAGCCAGCCATGCACTCCATTAACCAACCCAATTGATTATGTTGGGGGACCTGTGACTGCACAAAGAGTGTTGATTTATCCGTTGAAATACCGAGGGCGATTAACTGCGCCGCCGATGCCAATGTGCGCTTTCGCATCAGCGCTGGTTCGGTCTCCATAGTCAAAGCATGCAAATCAACGATGCAGTAAAAGGCGTCATGACCATCCTGCAGGGCCACCCACTGCTTGAGGGCGCCTAAATAGTTGCCTAAATGGAATGAGTCGCTGGTGGGCTGAATTCCCGATAAGACACGCTTGATACTCATGGCGTGATTCTTTCACACATCACGTGGTTCGAGAGATTAGCAACTGGCCAGCGCGTTTGCCCTCCATAGATAGCACTGTAATTCGCA
>SHVG01000058.1 GCA_009691145.1 Candidatus Planktophila sp.
GGACGCAAGATGTCAAAGAGCTCAGGAAATGTTGTGCTACTTTCAGATGTAGTTGCAAGAGGCTTAGATCCACTAGCACTGAGTCTGTGCTTTCTTGAAAATCGATTCCGTGCACAAATGGATTTAACATGGGAATCTATAGAAAGTGCAGATACAACATTGAGCAAGTGGCGCAAAAAAATGGCACAGTGGGGAGATTCGCCGAAGAAATTAGTAGACCAAGAGTTCCTGAATGCTATAGAAAAAGATCTCGATACCCCCCGTGCGCTTCAGCGAATCCGGGCAGTTGAAAAAACCAATGAGATTTCAGATACTGATAAGCGAGCTATATTTATGTACGCAGACGAGGTTTTGGCTTTAGATTTATCGCGACGGGAAATAAGTAAAAATATCTCAGTGGAGCAAGAAAAGCTTTTGAGCGCGCGCTTGGCTGCTCGCAAAGAAAAGCGATGGAGCGATAGTGATGCATTAAGAGCTGAGTTAGAGTCAACCGGACTAGAGATTAACGACAGTGCAGATGGACAAGAGTGGAGTTGGCGCTAAGCCGGAAGTAGTATTGCAAGAAGTAAGATTAAAAAACCACCATTAATAAGTGAGATCCCGATGGCAGTTCCTTCGATTAAATACTCATTGCTTGCACCAGGAAAACCCGCACGCAGTACAACGGCCATCCACACGCAACTCGCAATTATTCGTAAACTACGCCCTCCCCACAGACGCCCGATACTCCAGATTCCAGCACAGGTTGCGGTAAAACTTAAAAGTAATCCAAATGGCGGCAGAGATGCATGCAAAAATACCGAACCGATACCTAAGCCACCACCGAAAATAACGGCGTAAATAAAGGGCATTAGAGGGCGATTCCAGAAGTTAAGTCACTCTCGCGGCCATTGCTATCAAAGGGTGCTGATTTTTCACCTCGCACCAGCGTGTAGTACTCATCTCCCCAAATCGCAAGACCTAAGTTATTAGATAGAGCAAAAAATGGTCCATCGAGTGCGATCTGGGTTGCATGGGCCGCCATCGCTTCCATCTTGGCATTAACGAACTCATTACCATCAATCAAAGTTGTTACAAATGAATCATCTTTTGCAAATGGGATCTCATCGACATTATCACTACCAAAGAAATCAGATCCAACTTCCTTCATGGCCGCCATGCCCGCTGCGATAACTGACTTCGGAATAGTGTTCCAATAAATCTTCTGTATCTGCCACTGTGAAAGCTCTGCTGCTCGCATTGCTACGAGATGGGCTTTTATGTGATCGGGGTGGCCATAGCCACCAATCTCATCGTAGGTAATCAGAATATGAGGCTTAATCTCATCAATTACTCTTACCAAAAGCTGTGCAGCGGTATCGAGATCGGCCTGCCAAAAAACATCGGGGCGATTATTAGTCTCTGTCTCCATCATTCCACTATCTCGAAAACTACCGAGGAAGCGGTGATCTCGTACGCCGAGGGCTCGCATGGCATTAGTGAGTTCGATTTCGCGGTGTGCGCCAAGTCCATCATCTCTGGAGCTAGCAAGGTGAGAGAGTTCAGGAACAAGCACTTCACCCTCTTCGCCCCGAGTGCAGGTAACAAGTGTGACCTGAGCACCTAGCGCGGCGTACAAAGCCATTGTTGCGCCATTGTTGATCGTTTCATCATCGGGATGGGCATGCACCAAGAGAATGCGATAACCCGCATATGAATCTCTCATTAATACACCGCACATGTTGGATCAATGTGCTTAGCCCAAGCATGAATGCCGCCCTCAACATGTGTTGCATCAATGAAGCCAGCATTTTTAACTATAGATAGCGATGTCACAGATCGCACACCCGAGTGGCAGTGCATGATGATCTGCTTATCTCGTGGCAATAGTGCAATTGCAGTGCCATCAACGAACTGAGATAGTGGTATTAAAACAGAGCCAGGGATACGAACGATTTCAAACTCATATGGTTCTCGTACATCTACTAATATAAAATTATCTCCGTTATCCATTTTCGCCTTGAGTTCGAAGACGTTTATCTGTGATGGGACAATTGGTGCACAAAACGCCTCATAATCTTCGAGTAGGCCTAGCTGAGTTGGATTATCTGCGCAGATGACACACGCTGGATCTTTGGAAACTTTGACGCTGCGATAACTCATAGCTAGTGCGTCGTAAACCATGAGCGAACCAATAAGTGGTTCGCCAATCCCGGTGATGAGTTTGATCGCCTCTGTAGCTTGAATCGATGCAATTGATGCGCATAGCACTCCTAAAACTCCAGCTTCGGCGCAGTTAGGTGTATCAGCCGCTGGCTCTGGGTGAAGGCAGCGATAGCAAGGGCCATACTCAGAGAAGAAAACACTTGCCTGTCCATCGAAGCGAAGCACAGAGCCCCAAATATATGGTTTCTTTAAAAGTACGCAGGCATCGTTAATCAAATATCTCGTCGCAAAATTATCGGTACCATCAATAATTAGATCATAATCTTTAAATATCTCCATCACATTAGATCTATCTAAACGCACTTCATGTGTGACTACTTCTACAAAGGGATTTATCTGCGCAATCTGTCTCTTTGCACTTTCCGTCTTACTTCTACCAATATCACTCTGCCCGTGAATAATCTGACGTTGTAAATTTGATTCATTGACCGTATCAAAATCAACAATGCCAAGTGTTCCAACTCCTGCGGCAGCCAGATACATTAAAATTGGTGACCCTAAACCACCTGCACCGATGCAGACCACTCTGGCGCCTTTGAGCCTTTGTTGACCATTTGATGAGATCTGAGGAATAACCGTATGGCGGCTATATCGACGCAACTCTTCGGTGCTTAGCACGGGCATCGAATCTACCAACGGAGGAATTTTCATAGAGTAGTAAGTCTGCCGTAGTCACGCCTGTGTCGCTAGTTTTTATATGGGAGAGTATTGGCACAAAACATATAAAGCCCCCTACGATTGTGCTAATGAGCACTGCAGATGAATCAAATAAGCCACGCTTACCGCGAGATGAGCGCCGTGCGCTCCTGCTTTCGGCGGCCCTAGAGGTCTTTACCGCCGCTGGTTATCACTCTGCGGCTATGGATGAGATCGCCGATCGCGCAAATGTCAGTAAACCAGTTTTATATCAGCATTTCCCATCAAAGCTAGATCTCTATTTAGCTGTACTAGATCTACACATTGACTCACTTGTATTTGAAATTCAAAAGGCGATTGCATCTACTCCAGATAATGCAAATCGCGTTCATGCAACTGTTGATGCTTACTTTGCCTTCATTGAAAAAGAGGGTGAGGCATTTAGACTGCTTTTTGAGAGTGATATGAGTGTGGAACCATCTGTGCGAGAGCGGCTCAATCGCATGACATACGACTGTGCAGCAGCAGTAAGTGCCGTGATAGCACTTGATACCGGGCTTGCAAAAGATGCAGCGATGTTCCTTGGAGTTGGAATGGTTGGTTATTCCCAGGTCACAGCCCGCCACTGGTTAGACCGAGACAGCACATTGACTCGCGAACAAGCAGTAGAACTGGTCAACAACCTCATGTGGAGAGGAATTTCGGGTTTCCCACGCAATTAAAGGCCGATAGGATTAACCCTATGAGCGTTAAGAAAAGTGAAGTCGCTATAAAATCAGAGGTCCGCATCGCTGTTACTCGCGTTGCTAGCGACATCGTTTTTGAGAGCGCAATGAGTGCAACTGATATTAAGAGCGCAGTAACCGAGGCTCTCACAACGGGCAAACCGCTGACGTTGAGCGATGTTCGAGGTCATGAGATTATCGTTCCGGCAGACAAGATTGGCTTCGTCGAAGTCGGCGAATCCCCATCGCGTCGCGTCGGCTTCGGCGCTGCATAACGTGTCACTGACTTTCGCCGAGCTTCCACTTCGCCCCCAAACTATTGAAGCCCTTCATGCACACGGCTTCACCGCACCCTTTGCAATTCAAGAGATGGTTCTGCCCATCGCACTTGGTGATGGTGATGTCATTGGTCAAGCAAAGACTGGTACAGGAAAAACCTTAGCCTTTGGAATTCCAGTTATCGAACGCGTCATCGCCCCGCATGATCCCGAGTGGGCAGATTTTGCAACTAAGGGAATGCCACAGGTTTTAATCGTTGTTCCGACTCGCGAATTATGTACTCAGGTCACACGCGATATCGAAGAGCTAGCCAGCAACCGTGGAATCCGTACATTGGCCGTTTATGGTGGGCGCGCATTTGAACCTCAGATCGAAGCTCTTCAAGCGGGCGTTGAAATCGTTGTCGGAACTCCAGGACGACTATTAGATCTTTCTCGACAGGGCCAGTTAAAGTTAAAAGAGGTTTCACGTCTTGTCTTAGATGAGGCCGATGAGATGTTAGATCTTGGCTTCTTGCCCGATGTTGAAAAGATTTTGGCAAATACTCCAAAGCGCACCCAGACAATGCTTTTCTCAGCGACCATGCCTGGCGATATTATCGCTCTGGCTAGACGCTTCATGAATCAGCCGATTCATATTCGCACCCCAGATAGCGAAGATGAGGGCGCAGTCGTAAGCAGCATCGAACAACACGTTCTGCGTGCACATGCAATGGATAAGATTGAAATGCTCGCCCGCATTTTGCAGGCTAATGGGCGTGGACCGACGATTGTTTTCTGTCGTACCAAGCGCACCTGCCAAAAGACGGCCGATGATCTTATTGAGCGTGGCTTTAGGGCCGACACGATCCATGGCGATCTTGGTCAAGGCGCGCGTGAAAAGGCTTTAGGTGATTTCAAGGCCGGTAAATCAGATGTGCTTGTCGCAACCGATGTCGCAGCACGTGGAATCGATATTGAAGGCATTACTCATGTAATTAACTATCAATGTCCAGAGGATGAAAAAACTTATGTGCACCGTATTGGGCGCACAGCACGTGCTGGCGCCGATGGAATCGCTGTCACATTTGTTGATTGGGATGAGCTCGCGCGTTGGAAGATGATTAATCTAGTTCTCGAACTTGGATTGGCCGAGCCCGAAGAGACTTACTCATCATCGCCGCATCTCTTTGAGGTTCTTAATATTCCCACTGGTTCAACTGGCCGCATGGTTAAAGCCAAGCCAGTTGTACGTGTTGAGAGCAAAGGCTCATCTGCACCGCGTAGAGAT